>JAPXRV010000034.1:0-31897 GCA_033813415.1 Opitutales bacterium
TTGCACTGCAGCTCGACCTTATCCTCGGCGCGCGGGACTGCCCCTGGCGTAAGCCCGACGCAGCGTTTACCGCCGAAGCGTTGCGCCGGCTTGGAGCAGAAGCGGCAACCACCTGCCTGATCGGCGATTCTCCGTTTGATCTGGAGACGGCTCGCGCCGCTGGCATCTCCTGTTTCTGCGTCACCACCGGCACTCATTCCGGGGCAGATTTGCGTGCCGCCGGAGCCGCTGCTGTGTATCCGGACCTATTCGCTCTCGGGGCCGAAGTCTTTGGGCTTCAGGCGAATGGGTGAATGCCTGCCCGGACCCTCCGATACAGCAAAGCCCGGACTGTGGAATAGTCCGGGATTTGGGCTGTGTCCTGAAATGGGTTGGGTGGATTCAGTTCTTAATTGGCGCAGCTGCGTCAGCTTTTCCGATGGTTAGTTTTGCACTTTGGCGAATATCGGCCGAGGATGCTGCGGCTTGGAAGGTCCATTCACCAGAGGGTATCTCATATCGGGATTCGACTGTATTCCAGCGGCGGAGGGCTGTTGCCGGGATTTGGATCGCTACCGGACGGGTCTCTCCCTTGCGCAGGTGGATTCGCTTGAATCCGCACAGGGTGTGGACCTCGCGGTTCGTCCATGAGGCAGGCGGAATGGCGTAGATCTGCACAACCTCATCGCCGTCCTTCGATCCGGAATTGGTGATGTCAACCCGGGCTTCAACGGTTCCGTCTTCTCCGGTGGAAACGCTCAGTCCGGAGTAGTCAAACTTCGTGTAGCTCAGTCCGTGCCCGAACGCGAAGAGGGGAGAGCCCTTGAAGAAGCGGTAGGTGCGACCATCCATGTCGTAGTCGTTGAAATCGGGTAGATCGTCAGTGGAGCGATAGAATGTGAGCGGAAGGCGGCCGGCCGGGTTGTAGGCACCGGTGATCACGTCCGCGATGGCGGTGCCTCCTGCCTGTCCAGGATACCACGCCTGAATGATGGCGTCGGTGTTTTCGGCAACCCATGGCATGGCTACGGCACTTCCGGACATGTTGATGAAAACGATGGGCTTGCCGGTCGCGTGAAGCTTCTTGAGGAGATCGACCTGAAGCGCGGGCAAATCGATGCTGTCGCGGTCTCCGCCTTTGAATCCATGGTAGTCGACTTGCATTTCCTCTCCTTCGAGCTGCGCGGAAATCCCGCCTACGAAGATGATCGCATCGGCATTTGCGGCAACCGCGATGGCTTTATCCTGTCCGTCGACCGGTGGGGTGATCCACTCGAGTGCCAACTGCAGTGGTCCACTTTTCTGGACGTATTCGAGGGTTATCGGAAGAGCGGCATTGTCGGGCAGGTCGCATGCAGCTTCGATGGATCGTTCCGTATCTCCGGCGTCCTTTGGGGCCTGCCATGAGTCGATGATGGTTTTTCCATCCAGAATCAGGCGGAAACCACCGTTGCCGCGAACCCGGAAGCGGTAGGATCCTTTCATGGTGGTCTGCAGGTGGCCATTCCACCTTACCGAGAAATCGATTTCAGGCACCCCGGCGGGGAGCATTCTGCCGGGCCTTGAGGCATTGCAGGAGAAGCAAATCGGGCGTTCCGTGCGGTTGGCTACGGGGTCTCCGGCCAGTTCAGGATTGTCGAAGTAATCGCCATGGAACCATGGATGCGGGATCGGACGCCAGAAGTCGGGGCGTGTGGTGTAGTCACAGCCATGGGCGTAGTCGACCTTGACCCCGGCCGGTTCGAGGGCTGTTTTGAGTCCGTCCAGAACGGTTACCGGTGCGGATGGTTCGCCGTTGTAGTTGCCGACGAGGACGGGAACGGACGAGGCATTCGGGCCGATTACCGCGACGCGTTTGATGGTGTCGGTCGAGAGCGGGAGGAGTCCTTCGTTTTTAAGCAGCACCAGTGATTTGCGGGCGGCTTCGAGTGCGAGTTTCCCGTTTTCCGGGGTGTCGTTTTCCTCCGGTGAGATCGCGTTGAACGGAACAGCTGCCTCCGGATCGAAGAATCCAAGGCGGAACATGGTCCGTAGAAGCGGGAAGAGCCGCTGGTCGAGCTCGGCTTCTGAAATAAGGTTGCTCCGGACTGCCTCGGCTACCGATTCGGCTCCGGATCCGCAACGGACATTCATCCCGGCACGGAAGACGAGCGCATCCGCGCCTGCATCATCATCCGCCCATTTGTAGCTGTAACGGAGATCGAAAATCGAGCCGCAGTCGGATGTGACATGTCCGTCAAAGCCCCAGAGGTCGAGGTGGCGGTAGAGAAGGGGATGAATGGAACATGGAATGCCGCCCAATGCGTTGTAGGCGGTCATCACCACTTCAACATTTGCCTCCCGCACGAGGGCCTCAAAGGCGGGCATGTAGGTTTCGTAAAAATCGACCGGGTCCGGCCAAACATCGAAGTCATGGCGTAGCGGTTCCGGCCCGCTGTGCACGGCGTAGTGTTTGGCGCAGGCGGCCGCGAGCAGGTAGTCGGCGTGGTCACCCTGAAGTCCCTTCACGAAGGCAACGCCCAGGCGGGATGTGAGGAACGGATCCTCTCCGTAGGTTTCCTGACCGCGGCCCCAGCGCGGATCGCGAAAGATGTTCACATTTGGCGACCAGAAGGTGAGGCCCCTGAAGATGGCACCCTCGAGCGGTGTGCCCTTGTAACCGTTGAATTTGGCGCGTCCTTCGATGCCGATCACGGATGCCATCTTGTGGTGAAACACCTCGTCCCACATGGCCGCCAGTCCGATCGCTTGCGGAAATACGGTGGCATGGCCCGCATTTGCAACTCCATGCAATGCTTCGCTCCACCAATCGAATTTCGGGATGCCAAGGCGTGGAACCCCCGGAGTGGAGTTCCCCATCATCGACGCTTTTTCATCCAGCGTCATGCGCCCGATCAAATCATCAATCCGGTCGTTAAGCGGCAGCGTGGTATCCTTGTAGGGATGGGCTTCCTGGGATTGGGATGATGGGTTCGTCAGAGACTCCTGACTCGCGGTGCTGGCATCTTCGGCGGCCTGAACACTCAGCGACGCGATCAACGCGAAAGCAAGCGGTAGGATGGGGATCGGGGTTGCAAAATATTTCATAGGTGCGATCATTAGAACCATTCTTTTAGCCAACCACACAGGGTTTGCTTTACAGTCAAGACATGGGAAACGTACGCTGCTGTCGAGCTCCAGCCTCAGGTCCAGTTGATGGATCAAAGGCGCGGATGAGGTTCCGGTGTTTTCGATAGGAGGGTGATCGATTGTCCTTTTTCGTGAACTGAATTCCAGTCGGTTTGTTTGTAATCTGTTGGGTTACGTGACTGTCAAGTCAGGTCGATGTGGGGTTTGTCGATCGGATCTCCCATGCTGGGATGCATGAAGATGACCCCACTTGCGATCTTGCTTGCCCTGACGGTGTTGTGTCCGGCTGCTAAAGCGGCCACGGTGTCGAGTCCCGATGGTGCGATCACCGTCAATGTGGAGCTGTTGGATGAGGGTCGACCGGCCTATGATGTTCTCTACAAGGGGCAGGTGGTGCTGGAGTCTTCTCCACTGGGTCTGGATACCAGTTGGGGTAATTTCTCGGAAGGGCTGACTGAGGCCGGCGCTGAAACGTCTTCAGTGGATGAGCAATACACGCTGCCACATGGCAAGGTGCGCGACGTTCACTACCGTGCGAATGAGTTGACGGCGCGTTTCGCAAAGGGAGAGGGAAAGGTCCTTGAGGTGGTGTTTCGCGTGAGTGACCGGGATGTGGCCTTCAGCTACCGTTTGTTCGCGGACGGGCAACAGCGGGTTACCATCAACCGGGAGGCGAGTGGATTTGATCTGCCGGATGGCTCGCGTGCATGGATGACACCGCAGGTACCGTGGGGCGAGGGTTTTATGAAGTCAAAGCCCAGTTATGAGGAGGACTACACCCTTGGGGTGCCGGTGGGGACGGCTTCTCCTTCGGGTCTGGGTTTCACTTTTCCCGCATTGTTCCAGACGGCATCCGGGGTGTGGGTGTTGGTGTCGGAAACGGGCGTGTCAGGCCGATATGCGGGATCGCGCTTGAGTGATGCGACTGCGGATGGGTTGTACCGTATTGCGTTTCCTGAACCGGCCGAGAATGCGGGTATTGGGGAGGCTACGGTGGTGGCTCCGCTTCCGTTGATGACCCCTTGGCGTACCATCACGATCGGGGATTCCCTTGCTCCATTGGTGGAGAGCACGGTAGCGACGGATTTGGTCAGACCGCTTTATGAACCCTCCATCGAATACAGCCCGGGAAAGGCGACCTGGAGCTGGCTGCTTTGGCAGGATCCGAGCATGAATCTGGAAGACCAGCGGACGTTTATCGAGCTCGCCGCCACTCTGGGTTATAAATACATTTTGGTGGATGCGATGTGGGATGTGAACATTGGTCGGGAAAAGCTGGCCGAAATGGTGCGCTGGGCCGGGTCCAAGGGGGTCGAGGTGTTGCTGTGGTACAACTCCAATGGCATGTGGAATGATGCGCCTCAAACGCCCCGTAATCTCATGGATGCTGCCCCGGCACGCCAAAACGAGATGGCGTGGCTCCAGTCGATCGGGGTGAAGGGGATCAAGGTCGACTTCTTCGGAGGCGACAAGCAGGTGACCATGCAACTGTATGAGGATATCCTCACGGATGCGAATCGCTTCGGCCTGTTTGTGGTTTTCCACGGGTGCACGCTTCCGAGGGGCTGGGAGCGGATGTATCCGAACTTTTTCAGCTCGGAAGCAATAACCGCTTCGGAGAATCTCATCTTTTCGCAGGGTTTTGCGGATCGGGAATCGCTCAACAGCACGCTGTTTCCGTTTGTTCGGAATGCGGTCGCCCCGATGGACTATGGGCCGGTGTTGTTGAATAAGCGCTTCTGGAAAGATCCGGATAATGGCAACATTCGCCGGACGACCGATACGTTTCAGCTCGCGACGGCTGTGCTCTATCAATCCCCGGTTCAACACTTCGGAATCACTCCTAACAACCTTGATGAGCAACCGCCCTACGTTATCGATTTTCTGAAGAAAGTGCCGACGGTTTGGGATGAGATCCGCTATTTGGATGGCAAGCCGGGCGAGTTTGTGGTCTTGGCCCGCAGATCGGGATCGCTTTGGTATGTCGCTGCGACTCACAGCGGCAAGGATAAGCGGGAGATCGAGCTGCGTCTGCCCTGGCTGGCTGGTAGAGAGGCCACCGCTTATCTGGATCGGCCGGATCGTTCGGTGGGGCTGGAGACCTTCAGTGTCGATTCGTCCGGGAGTCTGAAGCTTGTTATGGAATCCGAGGGTGGCGCAGTGCTGGTCATCGAACAATAGCGTGGATATTGGCTTGGTGCCTCGTCTGAGGGGATACTGGCGTTTTGTTCGTGTTGAAGACCGCTGGTATCCCGAATACAAACCTTTATGCTTTGATGAAATCTCTTCGAATTAGGCTTTTTCACATCGATATTTGGCGGGCATTGCTTGTGTTTGCTTGCTTGGGTTTGATGTCCCGCGTTTGTGCCGATAGAGAGACGGTCAGCTCTCCGGATGGCACCGTGGTGGTTGCCGTGGATGATGCGGATGGCTTGCGCTACAGCGTGACCTTCGACGGGCGTCCGGTCCTGGTGGATTCCCGTCTGGGGCTTGACTTCGCCGGTGGGTTATCCGTGGGTAGGAAAACCGCGATTGTGGGCGCACATTCAACGGAACATGATGGATCGTGGGACAATCCGTTTGGCCAGCGCCGGATTATTCCGGATGTGTATCGGGAGATGACGCTCGATTTGGAGGAGCATGCGGACGCACCGGGAAAGTTCAGAATCTTGGTTCGGGCCTACAATAATGGAGTCGCGTTCAGGTATGAGATCCCTGATCAGCCCGGTTTGGAGCGCTACACCGTGACGGATGAGCGGACCGAGTTTGCGTTCGCGAAGGACTATCCGTGTTGGATAGGGGATTTTTCCGAGTGCGCTGAATGCCAGTATCCGGCATCGAGGCTCACGCAACTCACGCAGCACCTCGGACGCCCCCACGTTCTTCCATTGCTTGTCGAGTTGGAGGGCGGATACGCAGCGGTTGCCGAGTCCGACCTGATCGATTGGGGAGGGATGTTCCTGTCTGCGTTGGGCCCAAGGGGCGATGGCTCGCTTCGACCGGGAGCGAAAGCCGCAATTGCACCGCGTAAGGATGGATGTGGTTTGGTTGTCGGAACGGACCGCCGGGTTAGTCCATGGAGGGTGGTGGTGTTGGTCCGGAATGCCAAAGAGTTGGTGAACTGTGAACTTATTCCAACCTTGGCGACTCCTTCTCAAATGGACGATGCTTCGTGGATTCAGCCGGGGGTGAGTGCATGGGATGTCTGGTGGACAGGCACGAATCCGACCCAGCCCGAATACAAGGGGCTCAATTCTCGGGGCGATACCCGCTCGCACAAGGAATACATCGATTTTGCGGGTGAGATGGGTTTTGAATATCAGCTCATCGATTGGTTTTGGTATGAGCCGATGAATCATCCCGATGCTGATCTGACCAAGCCCGCCGCTCATGTCGATATTCCACAATTGGTGGCCTATGCCAACGACCGTAATGTGAAGCTGCTGTTGTGGATCGATTGGCATGATCTCGATCGTCAGGGTTTCGACAAAGTGTTCTCTCAGGTCGTTGAGTGGGGAATCGCGGGTGTGAAAATCGATTTCATGAACAGTGACAGTCAGGAGACGGTGCACTGGTATTGGAGGGTTCTGGAGAGCGCTGCGAAGCATCATCTGCTGGTCGATCTGCATGGAGCCTACAAGCCAACCGGGCTGGCGCGGACCTGGCCAAATTTCATCACTCAGGAGGGGGTGCTCGGAAATGAGTATTTTAAGATCCGGGAGAACGCATGCACTCCGCTTCATACTGTTACACTTCCTTTTGTGAGAGGGTGGCTGGGCCCGATGGACTTCACACCGGGAGGTTTTCTCAATCGCACCGAGGCTGGATTCAGGATCACGCAGCCTGCCGAGGTTGTGGGCACGCGGGCGCGCCAGTTGGCCCAAACGGTGGTCTATTTCAGCCCTTTGCTGGTGTTGTGCGACAGCCCGGCTCATTACCGCGCCCAACCCGGACTGGAGTTTTTCAGGGATTTACCGACGGTATGGGATGAGACGGTGGTGCTGTCTGCTGAAGTGGCCGAACACGTTGTGGTTGCCCGGCGTTCGGGCGAAGAATGGTATCTCGCCGGCTTGAATGGAGCCGCTCCCTTGTCGATTGAAGTGAACCTTGGTTTTCTGAGTGATGGCGAGTGGGCGCTCCGGGTCTTTGAAGATCTGCCCGAATCTGAAACTGAGCCGACCCGGATTGGTGAAACCACACGGGCCGTCAAATCCGGCGATTCAATCACCTTGAATATGGTGTCCGCTGGCGGCTATGCCGCTATTCTTTCACGCAGCCAGCCCTGATGGGGTTGGATCGGGTTTCCCGCTCAATCTATTCAGCATACCGAAACACCAGAGTTGCGGCATGGGATCATGGTGGGAGATTGCAATTTGGCTGTTTGTAGATCGGTGTTAAGATGATGTAAAAAATGCTTGCTGGAATCGCGAAGTGTATCCATTCAAGGATTTTCGCTTCCATTATCTTTGTTGCTTCCATCCTCCAATGAATCTACCCTCATCATCACTGGGCATGCTTGTGGCATGCAGTTCGTTAGTGTGTATTATGCCTGGCTCTATTCAGGCCGATACTTCGGGTGATTTTGTCTATGAGGATCTGGGAAAGTCGATAAGGATCACGGGTTACACGGGAAGCGGTGGGGCCATTGTAATCCCGGAATACATCAGCGACAAACCGGTGAGGGCAATCGGCGATCAGGCCTTCTGGAATAAAGTCACCACAACCAGCACATTGCAATTGCCAGACAATCTTGTTTCCATTGGCGATCGCGCTTTTGCAGGTTGCAGCGGGTTTACCGGATCCCTTGATCTGCCGGATTCACTTTCCGGTATTGGCTCTTATGCTTTTGTTAATTGCTCGGGATTCACTGGGACTTTGGAGATTCCTGCTCACGTCACCAGTATGGGCGATGGAGCGTTTGAAAATTGCAAAGGGTTCACCGGGTCTTTGTTTATTGACGGGGGATTGGAGCGTATTCCGGACCGGGCATTTCTGGGCTGTTCCGGTTTGGATGGTTCCGTCTCAATCCGGTCTGGGGTTAAGCAGATAGGGGAACAAGCTTTCTATGGGTGCAACCGCATTCGCATGATCGAGCTCCCCGATCGCGGTCTCACAACCATTGGCAAGCAAGCTTTTGCCTTTTGCACTAACGCTGACAGCTATCTGCAGATTCCGAAAAGTGTGACCTCAATCGGTGATGAAGCATTCAGGGGGTTGCGGGAGTTGGGAATCATTCAAGGTGAGGTCACGTTTTGGGGGAATGAGCCTGTGATGGGAGCCAACGTATTTGCGGAAGCTCCGGGTTTGCATTTTGTCTTTCGGCAGGGAGCGTCCGGTTTCTCGACTCCCACATGGTTGGGATACCCATGCCGTGCGATACCCAACAGCTTACCTGTGTTGGATCCAATTGGCCACAAGACGATTATGCCTGGTGAGTCGATCGAAATCAGGCTTCAGGCAACCGATTCCGACGATGCCGATCTGGTTTATTCCGCTTCCAATTGAGGATCGACAGAACCAATTCATATTCCGTTGGGATATTTAAAATCCATTACCTTGACTTGGTCTATTTTGATATTACAATAAAGATGCAGAGCCTTTATTGATAGGTTAAAGGATTGTTTGAGCATGTTGGATTTGGAGGATAATTATGAAGAGGAAGCGCATTGTGGTTCAGAATCGGGATGGCGTCTATCATCTGATGAGTCGGTGTTGTTTGGGTGAGCATTTGCTGGAGGATGGGGAGAAGGAGATGTTCATCGGGATGATGAGGCGGCAGGCGACGTTTTGTGGGGTGGACATCTTGGCGTATTCAATCATGTCGAATCATTTCCACATCCTGGCGCGGGTTCGGCATGAGAAGCCGCAGACCGATGCGGAGTTGCTGAGTCGTTATCGGGCGTTCCATGAGGGTTGTCGGATTTCCCCTTATTCGATAACACCGGATGGGCTGGAGAAGATGCTGGAACGGAACGATGAGATCGCGCAGCAGGCGCGGGATGCTCTGCTTGCGCGGATGGGGGATGTGTCGGTGTTCATGCGTGAGCTCAAGCAGCGTTTCACGATCTGGTATAACCATCAGAACGGGAACCGTGGCACCTTGTGGATGGAGCGCTTCAGGAGCCTGGTGGTGGAGCCTTCGCTGCAGGCAATGGCGACCGTTGCGGCCTACATCGACCTGAATGCGGTGCGCGCTGAGCAGGTGGATGATCCGGCAGATTACCGTTTCTGCAGCTATGCCGCTGCGATGGGAGGCAAGGCCTCGGCCATGGCGGGCTACCGCTTGATCTACGGTGGACGTCCCTTTTCCGAAGCAATTGCGGCGTATCGTCTTTGTCTCTTTGGGAAAGGCGCCAAGCCGAAGGGCGAACTGGACAAGGACCGCGGTGTAATCCCCCTGGAGAAGCTGGATGCGGTGATCCGCAGCGGTGGAAAGGTGGAGGTGTCGGAGTTGCTGCGCCGGAGGGTCCGTTACTTCAGCGATGGGATGGCAATCGGATCCAAGCTCTTCCTGAAGGGGCTATATGATGAACACCGGGGATCATTCCCCGAGAGCAGGAAAGCCCGCTTTGCGTCGATGAAAGGCGCGGACTGGGGTGAATTGCAGGTCGTCCGTGACCTCAAGGTGAAGGTGTTCGGGTGATTCGGGGTTGGTCTTAGATCATATTCCTTAAGGGCGGGGAATGTGTGACAGAAGTGTGACAGTTGGCAGAAAAAACGAAGGACTTACAGTTACGTAAGTCCTTGATTATAAAGTGGTGGCTAGACCCGGATTTGAACCGGGGACACAAGGATTTTCAGTCCTCTGCTCTACCAACTGAGCTATCCAGCCATTATCTTGAGTGAAGGCGAACCTTCAGAAAAGAAAGTCCGATACAAACGCATTTGAAAGACGGGTCAATAGAGAAAATGCACACCGGATGGATTTTCGCTGAGTGGCGGGGTTGGTTGGAGTGCTAGTGTAAATCCGGATCGTTTGTCAATGAGGGTCGACGGATGTTTGCATGGGTTTATGATCAGGGTCAGAGCAGGGCGGTTTAATTGCTCAATTCCTCTCGAAAAGGTGCTTCTGGCAAGGGGATGGCTCTGAATCAGTGTGGCGGATGATTCGAGTGCGGTCCGGCAATTATGGCTTCTGAGCACCAGCAGGTGGGGTCTGTGTGGATTGGGTAGATCGGGGTGGGGGTCGTTGCGAATGAGGTGTTGCGTTTCCCGGTTTTTGTTTCAAGTTTGGTCCTACTTCGGAATCCGAAAGCCGGAACTGTTTACTTCGAGTCACCGAGATGGTTCTTTCCCTCAGACATCGCTTCCTTTTTGTGCATATTGCAAAGACTGCCGGGAGTAGTCTCCGCCGATCGCTGCGGAGGATCCAGAGGCGGGATCCGTGGTATGTTTTACAATTTGCCGCCAGTCGCCTGAGTCACGTGAGCGGACACCGGATTGCTTCGAAACTACCCAGGCATGCGCGGATTATTGCCGCAAAGGAAATGCTTCCAGAACCATTCTTCGATAGTCTTTTCAAGTTCTCGTTTGTCCGGAATCCGTGGGATCGGTATGTGAGTGCTTACCACCACATCATGCGGGAGCAGCGGCACTTGTTGAAGGGTGATGAAAGCTTTGAAGGATTTCTGCGGCTGGTTTTTGATCCGGAACGTCCGTGGCAGTATCATCTGGATACATTTTCGACGGTTGAATGGTCCTATCTGGTGGATCTGGAGGGGCGCTGCTGTGTTGATTTCATTGGGCGATACGAGCGGCTTGAGGAGGATTACGAAGAGATTTTCAAGCGGATTGGGGTGATTGCGCCCGGATTAGCCCATGAGCGCATGTCATCCGGTCGAAAAGACTATCGCGCATACTACAGCGACGAAATGGCAGAGTGGGTGGCCACACGGCACCGTGCGGATTTGGAGCATTTGGCTTACACCTTTGATCCGGAATAAAGCGGATCGGATCGCGACTAACCGGCCCTGACCTGGTTTATCGTGAGTTTAAGCTTGATAAACAGGGGAACCGGAATAGGCAATCCTCGCCAGTGAGGCGGCAGGGCTATCAGGCTTGTTCGGGTGTGTCGGTGGCGTTTTTCTCTTCCTCGGGATCGACCACAACCTCGACATATTCAGGGATTGTATCCTGAAGGTGCAGGTTTTTAAGGAGCTGCCGGATCAGTTCAGTGATTTTGAACCCCTTAGGTGCAACGACGAGTCCCCCATCTGTCCGGATATCCTCGTGAAGGATCATTCCTACCCTGAGCTGATTGATGGTGACGCGGCGGGTGCGGACATCGGGCTCAAGAGCCGAGATTCTGCGGAGGTTATCGATGATGGTAGCGTTGTATCGGGTTCCCTCTGCTTGGAGTTCCCGGATGGCTTCCATTTTTCCGTATCCCCGTTGGATGAGGCTGTCGTAGGAAATTGCGCTCCGGAGAACAGCTCCACAGACGGCAACATGGTTCTGGAGCGAGATGGATTCGAAGGAGTGTGAGTGTTGGCTGCGGTCAATGATTTCTACCACGTTTTCGAGTCGCGGGATGTGTCCAATCAACTCACGCGTCATTTTTGGTAGTTCGGCGAACATCTGCGCTTCCTCTGGAGCAAGGGTTTCGCCCTTGAGTTGCTTGAGCAATGTTTCTGACGGAATCGACACATAGGCCAGATGGGACAGCATGGAAGCAATCTGGATTTCCCATGTGTTTTCGACACCCATGGCCTCTGCCAGTTTAACGGCGAGGTTTCGGATGCGGGTCGCGCGGCTGAATGCAAGCGGGTTCGTGAGCGAGAGGATCTCGGTCATGACATCGATGCTTCCGGTGAGGGTTTTTTCGAGGAGTTCTTTTTCTGCAAAGATCAGGTTGTATTGGTGGATGGCGTCTTCGAGCACCCCCAGAAACTTGTCTGTGGCGATTGGTTTGTTAAGGAAGCGGAAGATTTCACCCTCATTAATTGCCCGGATGGCCGTATCCTGGTCGGCATATCCCGTGAGCATGATGCGGATCGATTCAGGAGCGAGTTCCCTGGCTTTTTTTAGAAACTCGACGCCGTTGGTTTCAGGCATACGCATGTCGGAAACGATGACGGCATAGGGTCCGTTCTGCTCGATGAGCCGGAGCCCGTCAGTGGCGCTGGATGCAGTGTTGAGATCATACTTAAGGCGCAGCACGCGACGGAAGCTCTCAAGGACGTTCATTTCGTCATCTACGCAGAGGATTCGGGCTTTCATTTGGCTATGATTTATGAGGTTAAGGTGTGTTGGAGTGTATGGTTTTGACTGATCAGTTTCCGGAGGAGGAATCTTGATCGAAAAGGCTGGAAGTCATCATCCAAGCGTGAATCTTGTTGGTAAGGTCGTATCGATGGATGATGTCCGGATCAAACAGGGAGACGTCGATAGGCGAACCAGGAGTCTGGTTATGGCTGACGACATCGGCCACGTGCACGACTGTTGGCATCCCGATCTCGTCCCTAGCGGTGAGTGAAGGTTGATGGTGGCACATGACGGTGTTGACCACTGGGACCGGGAGTCCCCAGATCGATAGAAGTGCTGCGCCGATTTCCGCATGATCCACATCGAAAGTGTCGCGTTCCTGAGTGATGGTTTGTCTCGAATCAGGATCACTGTCGGGGATTTTGCGGATGTAGTCCTGGAAATGGGAGATGAGAACCAACCGGCCGATATCGTGGAGGAGCCCGGCAGTGAATGCGGATTCACGCATTTCCCGATTCCAGCCCAGCCATTTTGAGAAGTCGTAGGCGAGAAATGCCACTGATATGGAATGACTGGAGAAGCGATCGAGAATCACTCCGGGACAGGTTTTCCGGAACGTCGCGTTGACGACACCTGTGACAAGAACCAGCGAGCGGATGACGTCTGTACCGAGCATCATCGCCGCCTGTGCGATGTCGGTAATGGAGTCGCGGAAGCCGAAGAATGCCGAATTCACGAGGTGTAGGATCTTGGCGCTGATCGCAGGATCGGTTTTGACGATATCCACGACTTTCTCCATGGATGGATCTGAAGTTCTGAACTCGTGGCTGAGTTTCTCGTAGACAGTCGGTGGGCTTGGCAGGTTCTTGATGGATGCCAGCAGTTTTTGTATGCGGGAATTGCGTAATTCACCGAACACCCGGATAGCCACGTTGATGGATTCTTCGAGCAACTCGAGGTTGCAGGGTTTGTTGAAGTATTGATGTGCCACGCTCATTGAGTTGAGAATCATCGCCCGGTCAGAGTATCCGGACAGGATGTAGCGGATCGTTTCGGGGTATTGGTCGGCAACCCTCGTGAGCAGCTCGACACCGTCCATCCCCGGCATCCGGATGTCAGATACAATCACATCGCAAGGTTGCTTTTCGAGCATTCGGAGTGCTTCCTCGCCTCCGGTGGCATAGCGGACCACCCAGTTCTTGTGGCGATGGAATCTGCGTTTGAAACCATCGAGGAGGTTCTGTTCGTCATCTACAAAAAGGATTTGGATGGGAGGCATGACGGCGGGTATTGAGGGTTGATAGGTGTCAGGTGATAAGATAGGTATGGATGTCCGGGTGGCTAATCAGATTCCTTATCGGAGGATTCCTCGACGGAAGACCTGGGTTGCACCAGCGGAAGTTGGATCGTAAAAGTGGTTCCTTCTCCGGTTTTGGATTCGAAGCCAAGCTTTCCGTGGTGGAGCCGGGTGACGACATCGTAGGCGATGGTGAGTCCTTGGCCAGTTCCTTTGCCTACGTCTTTGGTAGTGAAAAACGGTTCAAAAACCCGTTCTCTGATTTTATCTGGAATACCGGGTCCGGTGTCGGAGATTTGGATGGTGACGAAATCCTGGCTTTTTCGAGTGGAAATCCCGATTTTCCCCCGTTCGGATTTCCCTTTGTTGACTGATTCCCCGATAGCTTGGGCGGCGTTGACGAGGATATTCAGGATGGCCTGGTTGAGCTGAGTAGCCAAGCAAGGAACCAGAGGAAGCGATGAATCGAGATCGGTTTCGATATCGGCCACGTATTTCCACTCGTTTCGTGAAACTGTGACGGCGTTTTCCAGAGTGTGGTTGATGTCGATGAGCGAATAGCCTGCAGCTCCGGGATGGGAAAATTCCTTCATTGCCCGCACGATCTCGGAAATGCGGCGAACTCCATCGGAAGTCTGGGAAATGGCTTCCGGCATTTCCTGCCGGAGGAAGTCCACGTCCATCGGCTCGACGGCACCAGTGATCCGGTTAATCATCTCAGGACCGGCTTTCACCTGGGTTGGCGCCGATTTGAAATCGGACAAAACATTCATGAGCGGGCCGATTTGTTCACACACATCGTGGAGAAACCGGATGTTGTCACCGATGAACTGGATCGGCGTGTTGATTTCGTGGGCAATTCCGGCGGCGAGTTGCCCAATCGCCTCTAGTTTCTGGGCTTGCCTCAATTGGACGTCCATGAGCTTGTGTTTCTCCTCGTCCAGTTTCCGGCGTGTGATGTCCGTGAGGATGCCTTGCAGATGGGTGATCCTTCCCAGAGGGTTGCGCAGCAGTTTTCGCCGGTCCTCTATCCACCGCACGATGCCGGATCGCGTGGTAATGCGGTATTCGCGGACCATTTCCCGTATTCCTTCGCTGACCATGCTTTCGTAGTCGGTCCGGATTCGCTCCCGATCCTCCTTGTGGATGAGGTCGAAGAAAGAAACTTTGCCGTCGTAGAGCTCCATCGCCGTGTAGCCGAACTGAAACACGTTTTCAGAAATGAATGCGATTGGCCAGTTTTGGGAGCATTCAATGAGGAGCGCGATTGACGTGCTGTCGTTAACGATGGACTCGAGTTGCACCAATTTTCGTTCCAGCGATTTGGATTGGGTGATGTCGGTTCGCTGGACCACGAGTCCGACAATATCGCTCCCGCTTCCCCTGAGCGGGACTTTCATGGTCCGGAGCCACAGGGTTTCGCCACTTCGGGGTGCTTGGACTTTCTCCTCACGCGCGATGAGCCTGCCGTTTTCAAGCAAAGCCTGCTCTTCGCGCGCATCGTTTAGCCATTCCTCTTCCGGCATGTAATCGCCATCCCATTTGCCCTTGCACGCATCGGGATCAGGAGCCCCAACATATTCGGCGAAGGATTGATTGACCACCAGATACCGGAGTTCGCGATCCTTCACGCAGATCATTTCCGGCAGCATGTTGACCAGAGTGGTGACGAGTTGGTGTTCCCTCTGGAGCCGCTCCTCTGCCCGGATGATATCGGTCAGGTCAAAAATCGAGCCCACGATACCCGCCTGTGACCCATCGGTGTGGTAGTATACCGCCTTTTCAAAACGCACGACCTTGAAGTCTCCATTTAACAAAGGTATGCGTTTCTGGTAGATTTGAGACCCTCCTTTGGCGAAGAGCTCACGGTCCATGTTCCAGTAGAGGGATGCATCCTCTGGAGATGCGACCTCAAACACACTTCGACCAATGATTTCACGCTTGGGCTTGCCGAGAAAGTCGCAAAAAGCGGTATTGCATCCGATATAAACTCCATCGGTGTCCTTAAAGAATACCGGGTTATGGATGGAATCGATCAAGGACCCCAGAAACGCAATCGATTCCTTGGCCGAATGCAGACTCGAGGAGAATGGGTTATCCGTAGCAGCGATGTTGGAGTCATCCATTGCTTCAATGATCGGCGGAATAAGCTTGGGGTAAACTGACAATGCGTGCCACAAAGAAAACCGGAGCCAGCATTGGGTAACTCAAAGCATAGCGTAACCGGCTTCCGGGTCAATGCTGTACAAACGGTTCGATGCGACCTTTGTTTCATCTGGCTCAGGGGGTTGACGGTTGATTTCCAGGTTTGGGAACTGTGGATCGTTTCCGTTTGGAAATCGGATGGGTGGATCATGATCGTCCCGAAAACAACAAACCATCCGTGTTGTGGTGGTTGGATCCGCAGCTAGCGGACTTCGGATTCTTCCAACGGCCGAATGCGCTCTGAGTTGTCCGGTGAGAGGTCAATCCATCCTGCGAACGGGTCAGCTTCCGGGTAGGCGACTCAACGGTCTTGTCTTGTGAAGGTTCGGGTTATGGAAATGCAAACCAGGCTACTCCCTCGTAGTTGAGCCGGTCTTGTGGGATGCTCGAAACGATGTGGTCCCGTTCCTCCGGGCTGATGGTGAAGAAATGGGAGGCGGTTCGGGGCGCGTAGAATCGATAAACCGGATGTGAGCCGGGGATTTGTGCACCCAGTGCCCGAAATGCGATCCCTTCGAGGATGAAGAAATCTCCCATGGATTCGAGCACGCTCACGATTTCCTTACGGGACATCGAATAAAACTGACTGCCGGCCTGCGAATTGTAGAGACGCCACACTGGTTGTGAGAAGGGAACCGGATTTGAGATCACCTGGTGCGATATTCCCTGCAGTGTCCACACATGCTCCGGAAGCTCTGTCAGGATCACGTGTTTTTCATGTTCCTCAGCGGTGAAGAAGTGGGAGTCGTTGTCGCTTCGGTGGAATCGATAAAGAGGCTGTGTCTGCAATGCGGCGGGAGCCGTCGGGATGGATTCCTCCCACGGATGATCGAGCAACGTGTTGTAAAGATCAGGCATGCGGTCCATGAACACGATGAACGGGTCTGCGTGAAACCGGACAAAATCCTGTTCTGCGGGGTGTCCTGGATAAGGGGCGTAGTGGTGGCTGGTGTCGGCGTTGCGCCATATCGCGACATAAGCAAGCTTTCGGGCAACGGGATGGTTCTTGATAGGTTCAAGCAAGGTTTGGGTGAACCACATCGGGTCAGTGATACGATCGTTTCCGGTTTCCGTGAGGGCTGCGATTTTGCCTCTGGCGGTTGCTTCGTTCACGAGGATCTCGAGCGACTGCAGGAAATCCTGTTGCCTTTGTTCGGCGCCGCGGGTGTTGGAAGGATGCCCGACGTCCCAGTAGTTGTCGATCCCGAGGATATCGATGTAGGCATCTCCCGGGTAGCCATAGAGCAAGTCGACTGCGGATGGAGGGTTGATGGTCATGCGGCTGCGGTCGGGTGAAAACGCAAACAGCAGGTTGCTTACTCCTTTTTCGCCACGCAGGTAATCCACCACCATCCGATAGAGGGCGATATACTGGGCCTCGGTGCAATGCGGGCGACCCCACCAAAACCAATCGCCGTTGTGTTCGTGAAACGGACGGAACACGACCGGAATCGATCGGCCTTCCGCGTCCCGGAGGTTGCGCAGGAAAAACGCGATGTTATCGAGTTGCCTGAGGAAATCGGGATGCTTTGGCCCTCCGGGAAGAATCGCTTCCACGGCATTCTGATTACTGGTCCGGTTTGACCAGTAGAAATCGCCGCCGAGCGGATTGTCCATGTGCCACTCGATCGTGTTGAAACCACCGCCTTCGTGGAAGAGTTTGAAGCGAAGCAACTCATTCGAGAAAGCTTGTCCGTCGGCTACTCCCTTGATGGACCAGGAGGCGATTGCCGGGTAACTGCCGGTGATGGTGCGGATATCCGAGCGTTCGTTGTCGCCTGCCCAACCGACGCCGTATCCGGTCGGGTCCTGCGATCCGAAAAGGATATGGTTCTCCGCGAGAACCCTCAGGTTATGGAACAGGAGGCGGGTCATGCGGTTGACCTGGGTGTTGTTGATTCCTTTTCCGAAAAGTCTCAGCTCCTTGATCTCATTCGCTTCAAACTGACAAGCGGCACCATTGAGCGCATGGACAGCGGAGCGGATGGAAAGCCCGGTTGTGGCGGGGTTGGCACTTTCCATATGTGCGGTTTCGATTGCGTTTTTGAGGGCGGCTTCTGCCCCCTCCGGGTATTGTCCCGGTAGATTTCCGGTTTCCGCATTGTAGAGCAGTGCTTGTGCGTCCGCGATTGCCTGGTCGAGAAGGGTAGCGTCTGCGCTATTGTCGATTCGCAGGTAGTCGATCCACACGGTCCCTGCCCCGGGCTCCTGTGACCCGGCGTCCAGATAGCAATAGATCGCCATGAGGTTGCGCGCATCCTGCCCGGAAACCCTTACGGAATGATCAGACCAGGCTCCATCGCCGGAAAGCCTGATGTCGATCCACGCATCGGTGCCATTGTTGAAAACAAGTTTAAGGCCCAGCACGGATCCTATCGAGCTGCGGACTCTTGTCTGGATCGCAAAATCGTCTGAAACCGGCACCGTTCCCGTCCAGTGAAACTGATTCCACTGTCCGCTCTGCCCATTTCTGTTGTATGCGATGACGAGGGATCCGTTGTCCGTGTGCAAAGCGTAGGTTGCTGAGTCGGAAGCCCAAGATCCATCGATTGCCGGTAGGTTGAATTCGTCGATCGGGGTGAAGGCGCACAAAACGCTACTTGTGACCAATAGGGATAGAAGCAGGATGATCCGGGGCATGGCAGTCTTCATTGATAAGGGGTGATGCTGATTATAGGGATCATCACCTGTGCATTCAATGAAATCGCTCGTCTGGTTTGTGCGAAATTTGTCGCACTGGTGGATGGCTTCAATGCAACCCCGGGGTGTTCCCGCCGGTGGGTTTGTGTTTCAGGGTCAGCCTTCTTGAAGAGGAGTGTCCTTTGATGGGGGACGCTCCAATCGAAGTGCATTTCCCTGGGTAAGGGCGACTGCGACTTTCTGGCGGGCCTTTCTAACGATGCGGTCGAAGGTTTGGCGGGAGACGCCCATGCGTGCGGCGGCATCGACCCTGTAAAGGTTCTCGGCGTCCGCGAGCCGCAGGGACTCGACCTCCTCCGGGAGCAGCACGGTTTCCTCCAGATCGCGCAAGGGGATGCCTGCGGGCTTGAAATAATCGCAGGGCGGTTGGTGGGCGATGGTTCTGGGGCAGGTTGGTCGGGGCATGGGACGATGCGGATGTGAATGCAAGATGAGGGATGCACCAAAGATATGAGGAATCAAGTCAAAAGGGATTGACAAATGAGCATATGCCCATTTGAGTCCCAAGCATGAAGATTGCAATTCCTGTTGCCCGTTGGGAGGGCTGGTTGTCGCCTGTATCCGATCATTTTGGTCATGCGCCGTATTTCGCTGTGGTGGATTGTATCACCAATAGTATCCGTCCAATTGAGGCTCGTACAGCCCGTAAACCCAGTGAGTGCGCACCGATCGCCGCATTTCTGTTGGAGGGGTGCGAAGCGGTGCTGTGTCGGCATCTTGGGCGTGGTGCGCTTGCCCGATGCAATCATAGGGGTCTAAAAGTGTATGCGGCAGAAGGCGTCAACGTGGCGGATGTCCGGGATGCATTTGTCGCCGGTACGGGTTCCGAGCTGGGAGACGAAGCTCTTTGTGCGGGAGGGCATCATCACGATCATGAGGATGGGGATCATCATGACCACGATCATGGACACTGCGGCCATCATGGGGATGAGTCATCGTCGGGTCCTGTAATCATTCTCCCCGATCCCTCCAAGGCGTGAGTTTTGTTGCCCATCCATCTTTGGAGCTGTTGGAGGACCTGCGTCGGGTGCACCATTCGAAGTGTTTCGCGTGTGCTTCTGATGTTTTCCGGCTCGAGTTTACCGTCATACCGGACGGTGGGCTTGAAGCGATCCGCGCCTTTGGTGATGGTTGTTGCAGCTATGATGGATTGGTTCATGGAGGGTTGCTGAGTCTCTGTATCGATGAAGCCATGACCTGCAACCTGATGGCGCATGGAGTGGTCGGTGTAACCGGGCGTCTTAACCTGCGCTACCTCCATCCTGTCCGGCCTGATGTCCCGACCGTCATCCGCACGCGCCTCTGTTCGGCAAATCCCCCTCTGTTTGAGATGGAAGCCAGCATCTTGCAGCATGAAGCGGTGCTGGTTCGGGCCAATGCCAAGTTCATGAGCCGTTCGGGAGGAGAGCGCCGCCCAGCCAGCGGATCAAGCGGGTTGACGGCACCCTTGTCTTGCGCTGCAGTTGAAACAGCACTCACGTCCCGGACCAACCCGTTTTCCTAAGCCCCCCATGCAAACCCAGCTCGAGTGCCTTCCCTGCTTCCTGAGCCAAGCCATCCGCACATTGCGCATGTCCGGTCTGGACAATGACACGGTGGAAAATGCGATTCAGGGAGTTCAGGGAACGCTTCTGGCGGTTTCCCGTGAAGATTCTCCCATCGAAGTGGCTGAGCGCATTCAGCAGATCATCCGGGAAGTGACGGGCTGTGATGACCTGTATGCGGAAATCAAGATGCGATCCAACATGGGTGTCGAGCTCCTGTTGCCCGAATTGGCATCAGGATTGGAAAAGGGTCACGATCCGTTTGAGTACATGTTGCGCTGTAGTTTGGCAGGCAACCTTATTGATTACGGAGTGTATGCCGAAGTGGATCCCGTCTCAGTGATGAATCGGGTGGTATCCGCTCCATTTGTTGGAGGACACAGTCTGGAAGATCTCAGGCGCCGGATGTCAGGTGCACGCAGTCTTGCTTTTTTGACCGACAACGCGGGCGAAATAGTGTTTGACCGTTTCTGGCTCGAATGGATCCAGAGGACATACTCGTTGGACAGGATTCTGATTGCGGTGAGGGACCGTCCGTTCCTCAATGATGCGACGCTCGAGGATGCCAGGCATGCCGGGCTGGATCGGGTGGAAAATGTGGAGCTTGTGGCCTTTTGGCCTGAGGAGCGGATGAAAGGGCGGCAGCATCATGCTGTTTGGCAACGTTTGTCATCCATGGACTTGGTCATCGCTAAAGGGCAGGCGAATTTTGAGGCATTGAGTAACGAGCCGGGCGTGTTTTTCCATTTTGTTGTGAAGTGTGGGCAAGTCGTCTCCTGCCTTGGTGATAAGACCGGGCATGATGTGGAGTTGGGTTCTTTTGTATGCTGGCGCAATTCCGGCGACCGGGCGGGTGCCCCGGTTCAAATCTAGTAACAAAGAAGGGGATCTGGATGAAAGTATCGATTACGCTTTTGGTTGAAAACACCGCGCGAGGGCAGGGTATCATTGGGGAGCATGGTTTGGCATGGTGGATTACCGCCGGCGACCGGAGTCTTCTTTTTGACACGGGACAGGGAATGGCGCTCCGGCACAATGCCAAGGTGTTGGGCATCGACCTGTCCAAAGCGGATGCGATTGTGCTGAGTCACGGGCACTACGATCACGTCGGTGCGTTGGATGCGGTGGTTGCGAATGACTGCAAGTCGTGTCCGATCTGGGTGCACCCTGCGGCTTTTGAAAAGAAGTATTCGGCAAACATCCCCGGAAAGGTCCGTTGCATCAGTGTTCCTTTCCTCCATGAAAAAGGCCGCGAGCGCATGGGCAGCCGCTTCCGCGACGCCACCCGTGGCGGAGAACCGGTTCCGGGGATTCACATCTGTGGTGAAGTCACCCATCGTTATGAGTTTGAGGATACCGGAGGGGCCTTCTACCTCGACCCGGAAGCAACGGTTCCGGATCCGATTGCGGATGACATGTCGATCTACTTTGATACCCCGGAAGGTTTGGTGATCATTTTGGGGTGTGCGCACGCCGGTGTTCTGAACACGATCGCGCATATCCGGCACAAGACCGGGGGACGGCCGGTGCGTGTGGTCATGGGTGGCATGCACCTTGAGCTGGCGAGTGCCGAGCGCATGGAGCACACCTTGAAAGGGTTCCGGGATGAAGGAATGCAAGAGCTGTATCCGTGTCATTGCACGGGGTATCAGGCCCGGATTGACATGGCGGTGGCGCTCCCGGAAGTGGTTCGGATGTGTGCGGCCGGCAGTCGCTGGGTCTACGAAGCGGTCTGAAGCAGCAGGGAGAGCCTTTGGTTTGTACGAAGGATGGGCTTGACGGAGTGCAGGGTTGGCTGATAATTGACGGCTGTATCTGTGAACCCGTTTTTTCCTGCAAGCATTGGATAATCTGTTGCATGTTTCGCGTGCCCTGAGTCCGGAATCTGTCGGCCGGAGAAATGCGGGTTTCACGAACCGAGGCGTTCGGCCGAGGTTTTCCCTATCGACTATGTCTACCGAAATGCTGCCATGAGTGACCGACCCAGACCCAAGCCGTTTTTCTATTTCGTAATGACCCTCGTGATCTGTGGGTTGTTGGCCTATGGATTCCGCGATACCCTTTTTCCGACGGCCGGCGATACGGGACCGGCGATGATCTCTCAGGAGGAGATCAACACGGCAGCGGGTGTAGAGGCTGCCGACGCGAATGTGCCGACCACGGTAAAGGAATACAAGTTCCTGCCAAGTGATAAGCTGCCTCCGATCACACAGACCAGCAGTTATGAGCCGATGGTGAACCGGACGGTCAAGTTTGCGCTCAACGTATGGGCGGGATGGGCGCCGATTATCTTGCAAAACGAAGGCGGTCTGGCTGGAAAGGAATGGAAGACCCCCTCGGGCGAGCCGTTCAAGGTGGAGTTGGTCCTGATCGATAATCCGGTGTCGATGCGGGATGCCTATGCGTCGGGCAAAGTGCACATCGGTTGGGCCACCTTGGATATGGTGCCTTTGTTCATGGACGAATTCCGCAAGGATGAGCGGATCATGCCCCGTATTTACCAGCAGGTGGACTTCTCAAATGGGGGAGATGGTATCGTGATCCGGCGCAGTGCCGCCCGCGATCCGCGTAATCCGACCGTGTCCGACCTTCGTGGTAAGAAAGTGGTGCTCGCTCAGAACTCACCTTCCGAGTATTTCCTGCTCAATGCGCTTGTGAATGGTGGAGTGCAGCCTGCGGAAGTGGATTTCATCTACACTGAAGATGCCTTCCAGGCCGCCGCTGCGTTTAACAGCGATAAATCTATCGCGGCCTGTGTTTCATGGGCACCCGACATCTACAACCTGAGTGAAATTCCCAGCAATCACCTACTGGTGAGCACTGTCACCGCGAACAAACTGATCGCCGACGTGTGGTTCCCCCGTGCGGATTTTGCGAGGGATAACCCGGACATCTGCGAAGGGTTGGTTCGTGGGATTTTCGAAGGCATGGAAGCCATGAAGACGGAAGAAGGCCGCCGCAAGGCAGCATCTCTGATGGCTGGACTCTATAGTATTCCCGAGACCGAAACCTACGGGATGCTGGGGGATGCGCACTCAACCAATTATGCCGAAAACCGGGATTTCTTCATGAATCAGAACAATCCCGCCAACTTCGAGCGCACGTGGAATACGGCTTATCTGCTCTACCGCAAGATGAACCGGATTTCACAGCAGGTTCCGTTTGATCAGGTGATGGATTTCTCAATCATTCAGAAGCTGGCAAACGAGGAGCCTTACCGCTCAAGCCGGAATGAGTATCAGGTGAATTTTGCGCCGCGGACGGTTCAGTCGATTCAGGCAGAGGGTTCGGAAATCCTGACCAAGGTGGTGACCCTTCATTTCTTCCCGAACTCCTGGGATCTGCGTAAGACCGTCACGGTGATTGAGAATGGCAAGGAAATCGTGAAACCCTATGAACCCAATGTGGACGCAGTGTTGGAGGAGGTCGGCAAGCTCGCCGCCCAATACGGTGCCGCCAACATTGTGGTGGAAGGTCATGGAGACGGCAGCATGAAGGGGCAGGTGAGTCCGCAGTTGGTGAAGGATTTGTCGAGCAACCGTGCGGCAGCGGTGAAGACGGAGATCCTGAAGCTTTTCCCGGATTTCAATCCGAACCAGTTCAACACCATCGGCATGGGCTGGGACCGTCCCTTTGATTCCTCCGATCCGAACAATCATGCGAAGAACCGCCGGGTCGAGATCAAGGTGATCGCGCTGGAGAGCCCGGAGTGATCACGATTCCTCCTGTGTCCCTCTCTTCCGTAATCTGCTAGTGGAGAACTGAGCCTTCAAATGACCTCGAGCCCCGAAACCCCTCCCGCCAAGGAAGGGAAGAACGCCAGCGAACCGTCCCGCCTCGCCGCGCCTCAATGGTTGCGTCGCGTTGCAACCATTCGCCGGCAACCCGGAAAACTGGCCCGGATCCTCTACGGAGTCTCGGGCCTGGGTCTGGTGCTGTTGTTGTGGTGGTTTCTGACCCGTGGGCAAGGCGATGCGCGGATTGTGGATGCCTACACTTTGCCGAGTCCCGGCGACACGATCCGGTCCTTCCATAGCCTGTGGTTTGATCGCCAGTTGTCGGTGAGTGCGCTCACTTCGCTTGCGCGTGTGCTGGGCGGATTCACCGTAGCCGCTGCGGTCGGGGTGCCTCTTGGTGTGATTGCGGGGAGCTATCCCTTTTTCCACGCGATGATCAAGCCGCTCACCATCTTCGGGCGGAATGTCCCGATCGCGGCTTTGATCCCGCTTACCCTGATCTGGTTTGGACTCGGTGAAGTGCAGAAGGTCATGTTCATTTTCCTGGCGTCGGTGGCGTTTGTGCTTTTTGACGCGATCAACTCGGTGCACGCGGTTTCCGATCGCTACCTTGACACCGCCTACACTCTCGGGGTGCATGGATCGGCGAAGCGGGGGGCGACTCAGGCTTCGCTGGTTGGGTTGATCTATGGGTTGGTGATTGCGGTCGGATGGTTCTGGATGCGGGAAGACAGCACCCGGACCTTTATCATGGAGCTGGTGTCCGTCGGTTTCTGGGGGCGGGTGGCGCTTGGTTTTCTGTGTGGTTGGGTTCTGTGGTTTCCGATCACCGGTCATCAGATGCTGGGCAAAGTGATCTTCCCGCTCGCGCTACCCGACATCGTCAACAGCCTGCGTTTGATTTTCGGTTTGGCCTTTGGCTACATCATGCTGGCGGAGGTGATCAATGCCCGGCACGGCTTGGGATCGATCATCATCATCAGCCAGCGTCAAGGGCCGCGTGAGCACATTTACCTCTGCCTCATCATCATCAGTTTGTTGGCATGGGGTATCGACCGGGGTATTCTCTACCTTCAACGTCACCTCTTTCCCTATCTGAAGCATGCCGAAACCTGAACTATCTGCTTCTGACAAGCCCTCCGAGCTGAAGACGGTTGACGTGCAGCCAGTGGAGTCCAAGCTCCCCCTCGTGGTGGACTTCCGCAATGTCACCAAGACATTCGAGGAAGGCACTCCCAAGGCATTTACGGCAATCAAGGACGTCACGTTTGCGGTCGAAGATTTGCCGGGTATCGGGGAGTTTATCGGTATCCTGGGTCCGAGTGGCTGCGGCAAGAGCACCGTGCTTCGGCTGATTGCCGGATTGGCTCCCCATTATCCCGCTACATCGGGAACCGTGCTCGTCCACGGAAAGCCGGTGGTGAAACCCGGGCCGGACCGTGGGTTTGTGTTTCAGGACTACGCGAATTTTCCGCACCGCACCGTGCTTCGTAACGTGGCCTTTGGCCTTGAGTGTGCGGGTGTTCCGGAGAAGGAACGGGTGGAGCGGGCCAAGGAATGGATCGGAAAGGTCGGTTTGGATCCCAAACGGGATGCTGGTAAATATCCGCATCAACTCAGTGGTGGTATGCAACAGCGTGTGGCGATCGCCCGCACCCTCATCATGCACCCGCGCATCATCCTGATGGATGAGCCGTTCGGGGCACTGGATCCGACCACCCGTCACCGCATGCAGGATTTGCTTGTATCGCTTTGGCGCGAGCTTGAAGCGACCGTTTTCTTCATCACACACGATGTTCCCGAGGCGGTCTACCTGGGCGACCGGGTTTTCATATTCAGTGCATCGCCCGGTACGATCGCGCATCAATTGGTAGTGGCTCCTCCGGACCGCCCCGCAGCAGAAATGCAGAGTGATCCGGTGTTTCTTGAGTCGGTTCAGGAGGTGCGTGGGATGCTCGGACGTTTGGAGGAGAAAGCCGTCGAAGGGAAGGGCGAGTGATCGGTATGGGATCCGGATCATCAGATGACGGACTGGGCTCGATGATGAAGCGGGCGTTCATGTGGCATTGGCATTTGCTGGCTCTTGGCTCCGCCGTGACCCTTTCGGTTTTCAGTGGCAACATGGACCGCTTTTTTCCGGTGGTGATGGCCGGTGAGCTGATCTACCTGTTTTTTCTTGGAACCCAGACCCGATTTCAAAAGGTTCTCAAGGCTGAAGGCATGCAGAAGTCAGCGTCCCAAAACACGGCGACGCGGGTGGATCTGAACCGGTTCCTGAGTTTTCTGACCCCACGGGATCGTGGCCGTTTTGACTCCTTGCGTCAGCGTGCGGCCGATCTACTCGAACTGCGACGCCGGATGGAGTCCAAGGAGGGTGATCCGAGTGCGGAGCGTTTCCGGTCCGATTCTCTGGATCGTATGCTTTGGATCTTCCTGAAACTGCTCCATCAGCGTTCGGGATTGGATCGATTTCTTCAATCCACAAAGGCGGAGATGATTCAGGCAGAGCTCGATCTTGCTTCGGGGCAACTGCAGGCCTCCCTTGATCGGGACAACATGAAAGGCATCGGGGAGTCCCGGCTCACTGTGTCGATCCGTGAGCGGCTGGCGACCATTGAGGGCCGCATGGAAAACCGCAATAAGGCTTTGGAGTCGCTCGAGTTGCTGAATTCCGAAATTGACCGCACCGAGCAGCAGATCACGCACCTTTGCGAGGTCGGCATGACCGCCCGTGATACCGATGGCCTGACGGCGCGGATGGAGAGCTTGTCGGCGTCGTTGCAATCCTCCGAACAGATTTTCTCGAGCGTGGACCTTGATCCCATTTTCGACGAGGATGTGATTCCACCGATGCTCAATTCGCCTGATCTGCCACCGGCCCGGCCTCAACCGCAGCGGAGGGCGGTGCGGCAATGATCCGCTTGGACGGTCGCTTCGGTGATAGTATTTCCTGTATCATACGCTAACTCAAAACCACCCAATCACCATGTTTCGACGCATATCCAATCTATTCCGCGGTTTCATGAGCCTGTTCATCTCCGGACTCGAGAAACGCAATCCCGAGGCTCTGCTCGAGCTCGAAAAGGAAAACCTGCGCAAGCAGATCGCCCAATACAATCAGGGCTTGGCGGCCCATGCCGGGCTCTGCGAAAAACTCATCGCTCAGGTCAGGCGGCAGGAGCGCGAAGAGCAGGATCTCAAGGCCAAGGCAACTGCCAACTTGCGGGCTGGCAACCAGCGCCTGGCTGGTGAGATCGCGCTTGAACTCCAGCGCATCCGGAAGGAATTGGTGGATAACCGTGCGCAGCTTACCGATGCTGAAACCACCTATAAGGAACTGATTCAGTCCAGGGACACAGCGATGAAAGCCGCCCGCGACAAGATCGAGGCGCTGCGCCGTGATCTCGACTCCATGAAGATGAACAAGGCCCTCGCCGAGATGAACGAAATGGCCAGCGGGATGCTGACCGAGATCGGTGGCTCCGGGGATACCCTGGATCGCCTGCACCGAATGGTCGAGGAGGAGAACACCAAGGCCGCCGGGCGTGCCCGCGTGGCCAAGGACAGCATCGATACGACCCGTTTCAAGGAAGTGCAAGCCGAGCGCGAAGCATTGGAGGACATGGCGCTTGCGGATTTGGCGGCTGAGCTGGGGATGAGTGTTCCCAATGCTCCGGTTGCCCAGACCGATGCTCCCGCATCCCAGCCTGCGAAGCGGGAGATGGCTTCCGAGTAAACCTGGCCACCAAGCACACGCATGAGTTCGGCCGCTGTGTCCGGTATGCTGCCCGCATGGGCGCGTGAAGTCACCGACTTGTATGAGTCCGGGGCGAGTGCCCAGTTCATCCTGCACGGAAACGTGAGCGACAGCGTTCTCATTCCCGGCGCGGAGAATAGCCTGCGGATCGGCTCGCTCGATGCCTACATCCGCGAGGTGCTGTTGGCCCGCTTTGACGTGGTGCTGAGTTATGACCTCGGCAACGGCATACGGGTGGAGCGGGGGGGCGACCGTTTTGCCGAGTGGCCGGCTGGTAAGGATAGAACCCTTCCATCCGCTCCGCGCGAGGCCATCCATCTGCTGACCCACTACCTGCGGTTTTGCGCGAATGTGGCCAGGCTGCATCCGGAGCGCCTGACCCGGGTGGCCGTGATCGTGCGGAACGCCGGCTTGATTGCGCCGCCCTCTCCCGGCGGGGCTGACTACGAGCTTAACGCGATGGCCAGCCAGTTGCGGGATTGGGCAAGTGATCCGATGATTTCGGAGCAGCATTGCGCCACCTTCCTGTTGGCGGAGAACCTCAATGACCTGCACCCCTTGGTGTCCCAGAACCCGCACTCTTCCCGTATCCTTGTTCCTTTGCCGGACACCGATACCCTGCAGCGCGTGCTGTCGCATCTCAGCGGGCTGTATCCGAAACCCCTCTCTGCATTCGCGGGCCAGCTGGCGATACCCGCAGCCGCTTTGACCGGCGCGACCTTGCATTCGATCGAGACCCTCCTCCAACGCCGTCAACACCACGGCCAGGAGATGGCATTGTCCGATCTGGTGGTGTTGAAAAAGGAACTGGTCGAGAAGGATGCACAGGGCCTGATCGAGTTCATCAAGCCGGACCGCACCCTGGACGATCTCTACGGTCAGGATGCCATCAAGGCATGGCTGCGCCAGGATATCGAACTCTGGCGGCAGGGCGACCTTGCGGCCCTCCCGATGGGCTACCTGTTTTGTGGACCGGTCGGCACCGGAAAAACTTTCATGGTGGAGTGCCTGGCGGGCGAGGCGGATGTCCCGGTGGTCAAGATGAAGAATTTCCGCGACAAGTGGGTCGGCAGCACCGAGAGTAACCTCGAGAAGATTTTCAGACTCCTGGATGCGTTGGGCCGCTGTATTGTTTTTGTGGATGAGGCGGATCAATCCCTCGGGCGGCGCAGTGGCGACTCTGGCGATTCCGGTGTTTCCGGCAGGGTCTACGGCATGATGGCCGAGCGGATGAGCGACTCCCGCAAACGCGGCCGTATCCTGTGGGCATTGGCTACCAGTCGACCGGATCTCGTCGAAGTGGACCTGAAGCGTCCCGGGCGTGTGGATGTGAAAATTCCGATCTTCCCGACTGCCACCCTTGAGGAAGGCTATGCCTTGATCCGTGCGCTGTGCAAGCGGCGTGGCCTGGCTCTGGATCCCGTCATGCCCGAGTCCATGCGCGAACGCATTCCCGATCTACTGACCCCGGGCGCAGCCGAGGCCCTGTCGGTAAAAGCCTATCGCCTCCACCGGACCCGTTCTCTCGACGCCCAGGCTGCGGTGGAAGCGGCCTTGGCCGACTACCAGCCACCGGTCTCCATGGACGTGATTCAGGATCAAATCGAACTCGCCGTCGCCGAGGCCACCGACCTCAGTTTTGTTCCCGACCGCTTCCGCTGATTGAGCGTATTGCGTCCCATGCCGCAGCGATTTTCATTTTTCCTATTTTTCGTTGTAACAACTGCCATCACTGGAGCCTTCGTATTGGTAAGCTCGACGATCTATGATCAGCTTTTCATGACGAATCTGGCATTTGTGGACGACTATGACCTGTATCGTGCGGAATGGCGTGGTCCAAACCAAAATGTGCAGTTTTCTCTCGGGGAGATTGAAAGAAATGCTGATGGGTTGCCCGTCAAGGGGTATTCGTTCCCATTCAGCCTGTATCAACGGGTTTCAGGCAACAGCCCCGCCTCGGCGGTTGCGTATGCTTTTTGGCATTACAACGGGGTTGATTTTCACGATACGTCAGGCGGAGCTGATGCTCTTCTGGTAAGCGACAATTACTTCGATGCTTTGCGGATTACGGTTCCATTTGGCAGGAGCTTCGGTTCGGATAAGTCCGATTTGGCATTGGTCTCGCGGGAATACTGGAGACGATGCGTTGGGGATATCGATTTTGAACCTGGTAAGGTTGTTACGGTCCAAGGCAGGACATACTCAGTCGTTGGGATCACACCTGATGAGGTGTCCATCCAACAGAACCGGACTCCTGATTTGGTCATCCGGATCAATGATCGCCCGGACGATGGCCCAATGACGGTGATGCAGGGCACCGATAAGGGTTGGTGGGTGAACTTGTGGTTCGTTGTCAGCCGTGACGCTGAACCCCGGATTTTAGACAGGTCTGTTGAGCTTCTGAAAAGGGAGTTGGGAAATGCCGGAATCGGGATATCCGTCACAAAGGAAAATCGGGGAACCAATAGGGTTCGCGACGAGTCAAGGGAAAGAGTGAACCTGTTGTTATGGATTGTTGGGCTTATGTGCCTGTCCGCTACCTGTAATGTCTTTGGCCTGAAGTGGATCATTGATTCCAAAAGAAGAAAAGATCTTGCGATTAGGGAAGCCTTGGGAGGTCGAAAACACCGGTTGGTGTTTGGTATGGTCATGGAAGGGCTGTTGCTCTCGGTGATCAGCCTGGTCTTGGGCGTGCTTTTGTATCGGGCGATCGGAAACGTCATGACCTATTCGGTCTCGGGTCATGATTTCATGGCTGCCCGAAGAGGAATGGACCTTACTCTTGCCACGGTCTCAGGGGCGTTTCTCTTGGTCCTTTTGGTATTCGCATCCATCGAAAGTGCCATTTTGGTCCACTCATACGATCTTCCACGTATTCTTTCCGGGACCTATCATTCTCTTCCTGACAACCGGTTGGTAAACTCCGTGGTATTTGTGGTTCAAGCGACCATCGCATTTGTATTCTTGATTCTCTTTTCGCACTCATTTTCGATCGATGAGGGTCATCGGAGTGCAGTATCAGATTGGAATCTATCCGAATTCGATCAGTTAGGTTTCATTCCAGCGAGCGCGGACAGTAACCCTGTTCAAAATTGCCTGGAAGAGATTGGCGCCGCAATTCCGGATCGAAAGCATGATTACTCTTTCACCACCAGTTTTCCCTATTCAGGGTCCACCCGCACAACCGAAGTGCTTACCGATCGGGAACATGTATTGTCCAAAGTCGAGTATCAGTATGTCGATGACAATTATTGGGGCGTCACCAATACGAAGTTCGTGATTGGAGGTGGCTTCTCGTCGGGAGATCAACAGTATGCGGATTCTTCGTGTGTTGTGAATCAATCGTTCGTAGACGCCGCATATGAGGGTGCGTATCCAATTGGGAAATCATTTGTTTCTAACGAGGTCGTGTATCATGTGCTTGGGGTCGTTGAAGACTCAAACTTTCGAGGGCTTGGATCCCCGCCGATTCCATGTGTGTATTTCCCGATTTCAAGGATGCCTGTGTCTCCGTTTGTGATGTTGTATAATCGGAGCACCGGGAATTGGAGTAGAGCGGTCGAGAACATTCTCATCGCGAACGGTTATGAAGTCGGATATAGGGGAAGGGCGGACGCTTTTTTTGAAGTCCAGATCAAGCCCTTCTCGACAATGAAGGTTGTATCCCTTTGTGTGTCAGCGTTCCTGATGATTCAGACAGTGGTGTCCCTCATGAATATGATCCGTTTTCAGTTGCTGCACGGACAGAAGAATTTCGCGATCAGGATTGTTTTGGGGGCAAGCGTTTCACATCTGTTGAACAGGAGCATGTTGACTTATGTCGGTTTGATTGCGCTGAGTCTCGTATCATCGTTTTTTGTCGTGACCGTATGCAAGGCGCATTTGATTGAAATTCAGGGCCTTGGTTTGTTTTCCGTCTCCAACGTAAGCATCGTCGCTGGATTTGCTTTGTTTTTGATGCTGGTGGTCTATGGTTCGATGCGCAAACGGCTCGACGACCCGACCCTATTGGAGTGTTTGTAACAGGATCCACTGGTTTTGAGAAGCATATGACTCCCTCCACGTGTCTGGCGGAGTTGGGTGGTAGCGCTTGACGACGACGGAAGACTCTGAGCACACAATGGAAGGATGAATAGGGAGCTCTTTGGTAGCGGGACGCGTGAGCGTTCCGAGCCGAGGGCTTGGATTGGGGAAGAAGATGATCTCACGCAGAGACGCAAAGCCGCCAAGGGAAGAGGAAGAGAGTCATAGCCACGAAATACACGGAAACCACGAAAGGGGGGAGGCCCCGGAGTCGGCGGCTTCAGCCGTCGTCTTCTTATCCGCATACGTATGGTCTTGGGTG
>JAPXRV010000035.1:0-31621 GCA_033813415.1 Opitutales bacterium
GAGTTCTGTGAGTTCTATGTGATCTTTTGTGGCTAACCTCATCTACCCCATAGTAGGGAAAGCATCCCTGCTCGCGCCCTTCATTACCATCTTTCAAATGGTGAGCATTAGCTCCCCCCTACTCTGAAGAGAGCGACGGCTGAAGCCGCCGCCTCCGGTGCAACGGCCATTTTTGCAGTTCCCGTGTCGTGCTTTGCTGATCTTCCTTGGCGGCTTGAGTGAAGACACTGCATGCAGCGTCAAACGGGCGTGAGGCATCTCTTCTTCAATCCTGTAAATCCTGTCCAAAAAGAGAAGAGGAACAGACAGGATGAACAAGATTAACAGGATGATTTTCAACATCGCTCGCGTAGCTCGCTATAAGCCCTTCGGGCCACAGACGTTTTGCTGGCGCAAACAACAGATTTACCATTGAAAGTATGTTGCCGAAGCGGAGCTGAGGCGTCTGTGCCCGGAGCCACAGGCGAAGGGCATAAGCCCGCAGGGCGATGTGAATAAATTCTACTCATCCGCAGATGGCGCAGCTTTCCGCAGATTGAAATACTCCCTTTCTCCCCCTTCGTGTCCTTCGCGCTCTTAGTGGTAAAAAGATTCTTATCTTCAAACCTGTAGCCATTCGACTCCGCTCAGGGTATCTGCGGAGTAGCGGACCGCATCCATGAAGCCCTGCACCGCTCAATGCCGGCCGATCGAGTGAGTGACTTCGTAAACGCTCAGGATCATACCCAGAGCGACGAAGAGCACCAGAATAAAGGCCGTGCCCATAGCGGCGGCTGAGATCGAGACCGTCAGGAGGCGGATACGCTCCGAAAGGGCTGCACGCATGCTTGAGGTGATCTCCTGCAAACCACGGGCAAGGTTTCCCGTGTTCTCGCCCACCGAAAGGATGTCGATCGCATCATCCGGATACAGTTGATACAGGCGAAAGGCGTTGGAAAAGGACATCCCTTCATTGATTTTGGTGCGGGCGTCGCTGAAGCGCTGCCGGATCGAGAGATTCGAGATCGTGCGCTCCGTCAGCTTGAGCATCTCGGTGGTATTGATACCGCTGCCGAGCAGGGTATGCATGAGGTTGGAGGTCTGATACATGGTGGACAGCCACGAAATCCGACCCAACAAGGGAATCCGCAGAAACCACCTGTCCGTGATCAACCTGCCTTTTTCCACGCGCCGCCACTGGGCAACGAGGACAGAGGCAACCACTACGCCGATCACCACAAACGGGCCAGCCTTCACCATCGATTCAGCAAGCCAAACCAATGCCTGGGTGAAAAAATTCATCCGGCCGCCCATCGAATCGATCATCGTCTGGATGCGCGGCATCATGAAAAACAGGAACATGAGCAGCAGCACAAACACCACGCCGATCACGAAAAACGGATAGGCCATACTCGCCGCCACATGCCGGCGGATGCGCTGGCGTTCCTCCATGTATTCGATGCTGTTTTTGAGGATCGAAACCATGTCGCCGGAAGCCTCTCCGGCCTCAAAGAGGCAAATCATGGATCGTGAATACAAGCCCTTGACTTGCTCAACCGCACGTGCAAAAGGCTTTCCCTCGCGCAAATGCGACCAGACTTCGCTTGCAACGGCCCGCAACTTCGGATCGTTCAGCCGCTGATGCAAAAGGTAGACGCTGTCGCCCATCGACAAACCGCCCGAATGCAGATCCAGCAAGCGCTTGGCAAACAACAACCCCAGCTTGGCGTTCCCCTTTGGGCCTCCTTGAGACACGGGGGTCGGCTTTTCGCGGGCGGGCGCCGATACAGCAGCTTCGGAGGCCTGCTTGAGAGCGGGCGCGGAAACCGATGATCCGGAGGATTTGGGGAGCAATTGGATGGGAACCAATCCCTTCGCCTGAAGCATGGCAATGGCCGCCCGTTTATCACGGGCATCGATTGTGCCTTTTTCGGAGCGGCCTTCCGCATTGCGTGCAGTGTAAGTAAATTCAGCCATATCAGGATCGGGTCATTGAATCAGGGCTGCAAAAACGCGATCACTGCTCGCTCCCCAACTCCGCATAACGCATGATCTCACTCAGGGATGTTTGACCGTGCTTCACCTGCTCCCAACCGCATTGTTGAAGCGTCCGCATCCCCTGCTCGATCGCAAGCTGACGAATGTCCTTTGCCGGTGCGCGTTTGACGATCAGTTCATGAATCGCATCGTTAACCGTCATCACCTCAAAAATCGCGAGCCGGCCATAGTAACCATAACCCGAAAGCCCGCCGGTAATCGGCTCGCGGAGCAAATCAATGTGCCGGACCTCCGACCGGTCAATCCCGAGGGCGCGAAGGCATGTCTCAAGGTATTCCTCGCTCAGTTTGGCTTTTTGGCTCTTACTCCCATCAAGCCTGCGGATGAGGCGTTGGGCAATCACCTGTTCCACGGCCGACGCAATCAGAAAAGGCTCAATGTCCATATCCACCAATCGTGTGACCGCTCCGGCCGCATCATTTGTGTGAATGGTGCTCAAAACCATGTGACCCGTCAGCGCGGCCCGGATTGCAATCTCGGCGGTCTCACGGTCACGGATTTCCCCAACCATGATCACGTCCGGATCCTGGCGGAGGATGTGACGGAGAGCCGTTGCGAAATCGAGGCCGATCTCGGGCTTGATCTGGGTTTGGTTGACACCTTCCACCTCATATTCGATCGGATCCTCAACTGTCAGAATCCGGCGCTCGGGCGTGTTAATGGTGCGAATAAATGCGTTAAGCGTGGTGGACTTTCCGGACCCGGTGGGACCGGTGACCAACACAATCCCGTGGGGCCTCGCCAACACCTGAGCCACCCGTTCGTGATCATCATCCAGCAAGCCGATCTCACTCAGCGACAAGGGTTTTTGCCTCTGGTTCAACAAACGCAAGCTCACACTCTCGCCATACATGGTGGGAAAGGTCGAGATACGGATGTCGATGTCATTGCCACCGATCTGGTAGTTGATACGGCCATCCTGCGGGCGCCTTTTTTCCGAAATATTCAGGCGCGCCATGATTTTCAGGCGTGAAATGATCGCACCCTTGATTTTGACCAGATTCTCGGGAACCGTCACAAATGCGAGTTCGCCGTCCACCCTGAACCGGATCTGAAGACTGTCTCTGGACGGTTCGAAATGAATATCCGTCGCGCGATCGGCCAAGGCCTGCTCGATGATCTCGTTGATGAACCGGATAACCGCGGCATTCTGGTTTTCATCGTCATCCCGGGATGGATCCCAATCATCCAAAGATTCGAGTCCTTCGTCCTCCAGCCCTGCGGACCCCACCCCGAAACTCTGTTGGATGGTGCGTGTGATCATCCCGGGATCACCCAAATACCACCTCGGCCGCCTGCCCGTAACCGCCATCACCCATCGGGTCATTCTGGCGTCCGGGGCCCACCCCGTCACGAGATCAATGGCTTCATGACCGGAGTCCTCCTGTTTCCGGTTGTCGGGCGAGAGAATCGGAAGGCAGTGGTACTCGTGGATCATCCTTGAGGGGATGTATTTCGCAGGAGAATCCAATACCTTGAACTCATTCAGCACCTTGAGGTGATGCTCACTGGCCAAACGAACCAGCGCAGCTTCAATCGTCAAACCGGAGGATGACGCGAGATGAGCCAGTCGCTCCTCTCTCGGAAGCGCCTCGAGCTCGACTGATTCCTGCAGATTCTTATCTAAAGACGATACGGACACGGCTAGTTCGGTTTCTGGGTATTGCGCAATTGATCCACCATGGACGGGGGCATCGGCATTTTCGGCGGCACGTTTGGAACGCCACGGTTCGGAGTAGCCGAAGGAAGTCCCGGACGATTCGGCAACTGAAAGCGGTTTGGATTCAACACCTGCGGATCAAAGGCAGGAGAGCCCGTGTAGGGTTGGTTTTCTTTGAGTTTCACCATCTCCATTCGACCCGATTGACTGATCACGACCGAGCGTCTGACCGGCTCATAGGATTCCAGACGGAAGCCCTCTATGGACTGCCCCGGAGCGAGCCAATACCCCCTTCCGCTCTCCGAATCGCGTATCGACACCTTGATCATTCCTGCGGACTCGAAGATACCGGTAAACTCGAAACGTTTGTTGATCGCTCCCTGCGTCGGGATGAGTGACTCCGGAATCACCACCGCATCATCCTTTGCCCGGAAGGGGGGGCGATCCAACAGACTCTGCATCCTGTCCTGAGCCGATGCCACCGCACAAGAAGCAAGTCCAGCTCCACAGGCACATCCAATACCGATGCGAAACCATCTGAAAAAGCTCTGCATGCGGCTTCCAATCATGGATCCTTCCTTGCCTTCGAATCGATGAACTTACCCTCGGACAAGAAGTGCTCGATCTCCTCGCGCTGTGGATGGATCTGGATGCTTCTGCCCGCCTGTGCATTCGCTTCCTCCGCGTTGGTGATCACCTGCGGCCGGATAAAGATGACGAGGTCCTTGATCTTGACCTCCTCGCGTTTGCTCGAGAAGAGCCAATCCCCCAGGATCGGAATCTGCCCAAGAAGGAACATTCGCCCGTGCGAAGTCGATATTTCCTTTTCCTGGAGTCCTCCGAGCACGATCACCTGCCCGTCCTGCACACTGACAAACGATGTTGCGCTTCTTGATCCGATGATCGGCTGGTCGTTGCCATCAATCTTGGTGGTGGAGATAACCGAATCCACACTTTGCTCGATCTCCATCTGGACGATACCGTTGGAACCGATCAAGGGAGTGACGGTAAGCTCAATCCCGATGTCCCGGTAATCCAGAGTACTCCGGATGCTGGAACCCGTCATATCCGTACTGCTGGCGGAAATAAGGGGACGTTTCTCGCCTGCCTTGATTGTAGCCTTACGGTTATGGGTCGTCACCAGAGTCGGCGATGATAAAATGCTCACATCGGAATCGCTCTGCGCAGTTTGGAAAACCGTATTCAGGGTGAAATCCTCCAAAGTCGCTCCGATCCGGATCGGCAAATCAGCGGGTGTGGAAAAGGCCCCGTCCAACCCCACCAACTGATTCAGTCCAACAGTGATCTCCTTTGCCGAATCAAGGTTGATCCCGAAGTGATCGATACCCCGTTTGTTGGAGTTGCCGACATTCACCTCAACGATGACCACATCAATCTTGACCTGAGCCAACAGAATATCAATCCGGTCAATCAGACTACTGATGTAGCGGATATCGCTGGGAGTGCCATAAGCGATGATCGCGTTGCTGCGTTCATCGGGCTCGATTGTGGCAAAGGAACTGAACTGCAGGTTCTGGGAGTCCACTCCCCCACCCGCCACCATGGCATTCTCCATATCCTGAAGAGAAGGGGGAACAGGAATAGGCTGACCATCCGGACCGGACACCTGGGAGGGATTACGCCCGCCAGATGGGTTGGAAGCGTCATCCTTGCGGTTGTTCTGTCGTGAAATCAATGCATCAATCAACTTGGCCACGTTAATCGCCTCGGCATGCTTGATGTAGAAAACCTCGGTCCGGGTCAGCGGTGCCGCATCAATATCAAGACTCGCGATGACCGACTCGATGAGATCGACGTTTTTCGGATGGGTCACGATCACGATCTGGTTGGTGCGCTCATCCGAATCAAAGAAAGTATTGCCCTCGAGGTAACGCTTGAGAGGACCCTGCGCCATGCTCACCAAGCGCTCCTTCATGGTCTGGGCTGAAACATGGTTCAGGGACCGGAAGATCATCTTCTCTTCCAGGTTCAATGGCACATCCGCCCTCATCAGAACCCGCTCAATCTGCTGAAGATTCGAAAGCGTGTCGGTGACAAGAATCGAGTTTGATTTCCGCATAACCAACTGGGAAGCCAGGCCGGGGGTCATCACGGTATTCACAATCTGGGCCACATCATCCAGACCCAAGTGATTGATTTTGAATATCTTGGCATAGTATCGCTGGCTGGGCTGCTCGGTGAGTGTGCTTCCCATCAACAGATCCGGAGCCTGATAGCGAATGGAGGTAACCGGGGTCGCTTTGAGAAACTTATCCCCCATCGAAGAAATCGAAATTCCGTTGAGCGACAGAATCGTTTCCAAAGCCAAAACCGCTTCCTGCCGGTTCAAATCTCCCCTGCTGTTGAAGTTGATCCGCGGAGACGGCAGATTCTCCTGAGTCAGCACCATCTTGCCCGTGAGTTCTTCCAGTAAACGGAATACCTGATCGAGGCTATTGTCCACGAGCACAAGGTTCTGGATCGGGTCCGTCGGCTTGAGCCCATGAGCAAAACTGACCACCCCTTCATTGGCCATATCCATGGGCGGCGGCGTGAAAGTCGGTGGCGGAGGTGGCGTGGGTCGGGCAGATGGCGCCGGTTGAGCTGTCATCACGGTGATACCCGCCATACATAGACTGACAGTAAAGCGCCAGGCCGCGGAAAGAAATATACTGTATCGATAGGGAATCATTATGGTGCTATCAGGAATGAAATGCGAAGGATTCGATGCTCACGATGCCAGTTCGAAGGACGTCACCCTCAATTCTCCCCGCAATAAAGAAGATCCCGAAGGTTCGGGGCGAATCATAAGGTATTCGATTCCAATATATGGAAACACCGAGCGCATACGCTGTTCAAAATCAATGAGATTTTTCATCGGCACCTTCTCGAGAGCCACAGTGACAACATGTTCCACAAACACATCGCCTGGACGCCGGACCGGACGGGAGAGGGTCGCCTTGATGTCGGATTCACGCAGAATCTCGTCCAGTTTTCCGAGTAGACGGTTCGAGGAGAAAGTCTCACCACTGTCGAGTGACTTGAGAACATTCGCGAGTCTGGACTCGATGTCACTCTCACGGCCCAACCATTCCCGCTGGATTCCGATATCCGAAGACACCTTCGACATGCCGGACACCGCACTGCCGATATTCGACACCGCACGGCCCATCCACACGAGCGCGATCACACCGAAAAATGCCACCATGAGGCCCTGCTCACGGGTGCTGAGCCTTTCAAACTGACGACGCAAGTAGTGAATCATGACGAAGGTTCGGATTCCGGGTTGGCAGGCGCTCCATCGTCCGACTGATGATGGGAAAGCTCATTGAATTTGGCGACCAGAGAAAAGCGGGCCGACCCTTGGGTTATGCTGGTCACGTCCAAAGACACTTCGGCGAGGTCGGATGAACCCGACAAGGCTGTACGGAAACGGTTCAGCAATTCCACTCCATTCTGCTCGGACATACCCTGGATCTCGAGAACGTTGCCATCGCGGGCCTTCACCTCAGTGAAATAGACTTCGTCCGGGCGCATCCGATTGATGATGTCGAGCATAACCAAGGGCTGAAGTGAGGCTGCGGCACCCTGCTGGAAGACCTCGATGTTCCGGAATTTCGATTCTATGGCAGCGACCTTTGGCGCCTGAGTCTCGAGCAATTGCTTCTGGGACTTCACCCTGGCATTCAGTCCGATGGCGACCCACTCCAGGGCAAACAAGACCATCAGCGTAATCCCGACTACGGCGGTTGTCTTCCACAAGCGCCGACTCCACACAGAACTTCTCTCAAGCGTCTGCTTGGTCGCATTCGGCCGGATATCCGCATTCCAAAGCGCATGTCCTTGCAACCGCAAACCCGCCACACCACTTGAAGCAGAGGAACCGGAGCTGGATTCGTCAGCACCCCGGACTTGAAAACTCAGCGCATCGGACCGTTCCCACACGGGCTCATCACTTGAATACAATGTCGGATCCACTTCCCATCCACGCAGACCAAGGGCGCGCAGCATATCCTGGCGGACAACGGACGCGCTTGACTGTCCGATCCCACCTTCCGGAGTAGTGGAGTGAACCTCCACTGGCATCTCAGCCGCCCGATCAAACAGAAAGACGGACACAGAGTCGCCACAAACCGCAGTCCGGATCACCGGACGATCCGGAATCATTCCCAGAAACGGAAGGAAAGACGGAAACACATGAACCCCCGACCCCATTTCTTCTGGCAGGCGGGGCTGCACCTTCTCGCTGAGCGCCGCGTATAGAAACGCCGTGTTGCCGGAGCCGGGCACACGCACCCAGCCCCACATCAAATGGTCCAACGCAAACGGAGACATCCCTTCGAGGGCAGTCTGCACATAGGCATCCGCCTCTGACTCACTCAAACCCGATGGGATATCGACCCGCTCAATGAAGAATAAATCCCCGGGAACATAACAAACCGCTGGATCCTTCGGAGAAGGCAAGCGTTGGCGCATACTGGACAGGAATCGGTGCATGAGTAGTAGTCAGTCGCGAGCATTTATGATATTCTCGCTTAACTCAAGTATTTCGAAAGGCAGATCCATCATTCGGCCGGATCCGGACGCCTGACTGGGATTCGAGGTGGATTCGCCGGCGGATGAGGATTCCGCTGCATTCGGGTCAGAAGGCGCAGGATCAGTCGACGGTGCGCCAGATTGGCCGCTCTGCGAGGAAGATGGCTCACGAACGATCGCACTCACCACATGGTGCGATAAACCCGGACGGGACGCCCTGACTGTCACTCGAAATGCACGGGACTCCACTCCGCTCATCCGGGCATCGGTATTGCGGGTGGAGGTCAGATAAGGATGATTGACATCCTCAAAGTATCGATCATCGCCGGTGCCTGGTATCCTGTCGCGCCCGGCCATATACTGTGCAACTCCCAGAGGATTCACCATGTCCACCTTCCCGATGAGGTTCAAGACAGCGTCATTGGCACTGTTGATGTTTGCGGGACCGCTGTGCATCAAAGTCAAACTGCCAAGAAACAATTCCCGGCTCTCCACGAGAACCGGATCATTGGACAAAAACCACTCGCGAAATCCGCGGATCTGCCAAAACTCATCCATGCGCTTGATCATGGCATTTCTGGGCCGGATGAAAGAACGCTCTCCATTGCGGTATTCGCGGGATTCCGCGCCCTGTGCCCGCACCATATCATCCTCGTCAATCCAGTCGAAATAGAGATCCGTCAAGCGTGAGGCATCATTCAGGTTCCATCCGATGGATTCCAGAAATTCACGGAAGGACTCTTCGTCCATGGATATCAAACTCAGGCGTCCGGTCAGATCCTCAACTCTCGCTTCAATCTCAACCCCATCCGGCAGACCCGTCATGGGCTCATAGGAGAAAGGATCACTCCATCCCTGCCCTCCAGAGAAAAAGGTGCCTTCGACTTCCTTGATTTCAGCCAGAACCGCGACGGCATGCGTCCAGCCGTCGAGCGCCACTCTCCGGAGCACGGCATCCCCTCCGGTTTGAACCCTGTACTGCAATTTCTCGCCAACCTCTGACACAAACTGCATGGTGATGAAACTGAGCAAAAACACAAAAACAAGCACCACCAGAAGCACCGCCCCTTTTTGCCCGTTTTGCCGTCTGGGCCGTCGCTGTTGCCATTCCGGTATCATCCGGCATCACCTCCGCTTGCGCTTGGCAGATAGACATGAAATGGCCGGGCACTCTCGTCCTCCGAAAGAAACCGGATCACCAGCACATCCGGCATCTGCCCTTTCAGAAATTGATCCTTCCATGGCTCATCCAATTCGTCCCACTCGTCTTTTTCGGAATCGTAAAAGGCATAAAGAAAAGAATCCACCATCGGGGTCAGCGGAGCCTCATACAGGTGATCGGTCGGATCAAACGGCTCGTCCCTCCACGGATCAACCAAAAGATCATCCTCCGGATGCCAGATCAGAGAAAGCCCCCTCTCGCGTTCAAAGCGCAGATAAACCCGCAGCGCCATCCCTTCGAATGCAGGCGATACCGACAGGAACGGTGGCGCATCGGTCACCTTCCAACTCAAATACTCCGGATCATACGGACCGGCTTCCGGAAGCTTCATCCATTGCACGCTTTCGTTGTCCCCTGTGGCGGAGGTTCCCGACAAACGGGAAAACTCGCCGTCAAGAAACGCCACTACCCCGTGAGCATGATCCCGCTCATAACCGGAATCACGATAGCCCAACCATGCGTTGGCAAACACGTAGAAAAGGCTGGTGACCGAAGCAATCACGATCATCGAAATCATGAGCGCCAACAGCACTTCAATGAGGGAAAACCCGGATCGCACCCTTTCCACACGGAACGTGCCATAGGCATACCGGCGCCCCAGCCCGGTTAGTCCGATCCGGCAAGAACGGGCAGCCTGGCTCCTCATGGCAGCATCCTCGCTTTCCTCGACTCAAACCGGTCCATCTTCTCCTTCAACAAAGCCGCCCGATCCCGGGCCTCTGACCATGTGGGAGCATACACCAGCCGGTTTACAATAAACGCTCCCTCATCATCATCCAACGCTGCTGAAAACGTGAAACGGAAGGCCACTTGAAAACAGTCCAGGATGCGGGTTTCTTCCACGGTCGCCTTCCAGTCCAGTTTTCCTCCGTCCAGAGTCGACACGCGATCGCCCTTCTCCATCGCATCCCTATCAAGCTTCAGCTCAAGGATCCGATCCACCGCCCAATCGGCCATTTTCTCGTAAGTCAAGCTACGGGACTCCCATTCGAGTGCCCTTTGCGCATCATAGAAACTCGTGGTCAGCACCACCGCAGCCAAACCGAAAACCGCCAGCGCGAGCAGGGTCTCAATCAGGGTGAAGCGCCTGCATACGATCATCCGCATGGGATTCACTACCCTGTGGGAGGCGCTCATAGATCCGCCTCCATGCGCGCATTCGAAAAGGGATCGTACATTATCCGGGTGGGAATGCGGTCTCCTTGCCCATCATCAATCTCCACAACACAGTTCGTGGCAAAGCCAGCCGGCCAGAACTCCATCGACCCGCGGTCATCCCGCGACAACTCCACAGCCATACCCCAGACTCCGGAAGAACGGTAGGGCTGGGCCTGAACCTCCCTGAAGCGAACCATCACCTCATCCTGCGCATCCTCACCCCCTATCGAAAAGCTTCCAAGCTCCGAACCATCCTCGCCCCGGATGATCAACGCCCGGATCTCAGGATCAAACATCAGCCAGACTTTGCTTTTTTCCGTAACGGCCATTAGCCGCGCCCGCTTGACCGCCTGATCCACCCGTTCCTCAACCGACGGTTCATTCATTCCATCGATCAGGCGACTGGCGTTGCTCACAAACAACGTGGTACCCACCACCATGATCGCCAGAACCAGCAGGATCTCCACCAACGTGAACGCCTGACGTTCAGAGCCTGTTATTCTGCGCCTGAGAGATACCATTGCCTTTTCCGGATTCTTTCTTCTGGAGCGTTTACCGGGTCACAATGAAAACCGGACCCCGGCGCCATTCCTTATCACACGATCCGGCGCTCAGGACTCACCCTGTTTCTGCCAGTTTCCGATGTCATCGGGAGTGCCGTCCATTCCGTCGGGTCCGATCGACCACAGATCATATCCCCCTTGATTCTTTTCGCCCGGAAAACGGTAACGGTAAGCGTTCTTCCAGGGATCCAGAGGAACCTGGTCAACATAGGGCCCCTTCCATGATTTGCTCCCGGCCGCCGGACGCTTCATGAGCACGTCCAACCCTTCACTGGAGGATGGATAGTTACCCACATCGAGGCGGTATTTCAGCAATGGAGTCTTGAAAGTCTCATTGACCTGAAAACTGGCCACTTTATCCTGAGTATCACCGAAGATCTTGTCGATGTTGATGATACCGATTGTTGCAAGGATCATGATGATCGCCAGCACCAGCAGGATTTCAACCAGGGTGAATCCGGCCCGCGCACGGCGAATCAACGTCGAAGTGTGCCGTTCAAATCGTGTCATTCCCTTCATTGGACTATCGTTTTTCATACATCGGATACCAGCCATCTTGCACAATCAAAGCCATCTGTCGAGATTTACGTCAGGTGCCAGCCATGCCACAAAAGCAACCCCCGCATGATGAGAATGCATCCGAAGCCATGATGTTCAAAAAAACGGAAAAACCGCAGTCCGCACGAATGCGGAACTGCGGAAATCCAATCGACCCATTCGGATCGCGACTTCACACCAGCCGGACAGCGATCATCCGTTCGGCGGGCGGGTCACCTTCTGATCAACCGAGGGTCACTTCAACCTTGAGGGTCTTACCTGGGGCGACCGGCAACAGATTACCGGACACCGGCTTACCATCAACAAGGACTTCCTTCACCCCGCGGCATGCCTTGGCGGGATTACGCACCGTGATGTCGTAATCGGTCCCGCGGTAGCTGCGTTTAGCGGTGAAGCCCTCCCAATCACTCGGGATGCAGGGATCAATGCGCAGGCCGGTATAGTCCGGCTTCAGGCCCAAAATCGACTGGGTGATCACCACGTAGCTCCACGCAGCCGTCCCGGTGAGCCAGGAATTCTTCGCTTCGCCAAAAGTCGCCGCATCCTTCCCGGCCGTCATCTGGGCATAGACATAAGGCTCGCTCCGATAGATGTCGATCTGGTCTTCCTTGGCAGCCGGATTGATGCTCAGGTAGTATTCAAATGCACGGTCTCCCTCACCCAGCATCGTCCACCCGATGTGGATCCATGTGTTGTTATGGGAGAAAATGCCGGCGTTTTCCTTGTATCCCGGAGGATAGCTCGTCACCTCACCCAATTCCAGGTGGTATTCCTTGTAAGCCGGTTGCTGCAGCACCACCCCGTTTTTTGTGTAGAGATGCTTGTGCACACTTTCGAGGGCGGTTTTCGCGCGGCCATTGTTCAGCCCTGCGCCACCCATCACGCACCAGCCCTGGCTCTCGATGAAAATCTTGCCTTCTTCACAAACCTTCGAACCCACCGGGCGGCTCTGCGCATCATAGGCCCGGGTATACCACTCACCGTCCCATGCCTGGGTTTCCACGGTTTCGAGCATATCCGCATAGTGCCCGCGAATCCGCTTCGCATCCGCATCCCGCTTCACGAAATCATACAAGCCCGCAAGCTCCTGAGAAGCATAGAGGAACAGCCCGGCAATCATCACCGACTCCGCCTTCGATCCCGCCACATCCCCGGCCGTCTGGAAGGATTCGTTGGGCTCCTTGGAGAAGCAATTCAGGTTCAGGCAATCATTCCAGTCCGCATGCCCGATCAGCGGAAGCCGGTGTGGACCACGGTTATTCAAAGTGTAGGAAATGCTCGTCTCAAGGTGATGCAAAAGATCGTCGCCACTGTCCGGAGTATCCGCATATCCGATTTTCGCGGACAGGATGCCCACGTCACCGGTTTCCTTGATGTAGGCACAGGTGCTCAGGATCAACCAGAGATGGTCATCGTAGAAATCCCCGCCGATCTCCTTGTTACCCTGCTTGGTGAGCGGCTGATACTGATGGAAACACAGTCCGTTCGACATCTGTGTTTTCGCAATATCGAGGATGCGTTCGCGCGCACGTTCCGGGATGATATGAACGAAACCAAGCAAATCCTGGTTGCTGTCACGATACCCCATACCGCGACCAATCCCGGTCTCGTATCCACTGGCGGAACGTGACAAGTTGAAGGTCGCCATGCACTGCACCTGATTCCAAACATTCGCCATGCGGTTTGCGACCGGACTCGGGGTGTTGACCTGAATCTTGCCCAGCCAATTGGACCAGCGTGACTTCAAAGCATCAAACGCGGCATCCACCGCTTCGATGGATGCATACTTTGCCATAATCTGACGGCCCTTGGCCTTGTTGAGGACCATGGGTTTCTCGAACTTGGGCAAATCACCCTGCTCCACATACGCCAGAATGAAGGAAAACTCCCGCTTCTCACCCGGAGCCAGCTTCAGGTTGATCTGGTGCGCCCCCACCGGCGACCACCCGTGGGCATGACTGTTGGTGCAGCCGCTCCCGAGCACCGCCCTGGGCTCGTGAAACCCGTTGTGCACGCCAATGAAGGCGTCACGACTCGTATCAAACGCATCCACTTTGTGGGTGCATCCAAACATCGCATAGTGGCTGCGACGCTCGCGGTATTCCGTCTTATGGTAGATGACGCCATTCTCAATCTCCACCTCTCCGATGGAGAAGGTCCGCTGATAATTGGTCATGTCATTCAGCGCCTCGAAGAAACAGAATTCCGTGAACGAGAACAGACTGATCTCCTTTGTCTTGTCGGAAGTATTGGTGACCGTTGTGCGCCAGATTTCGAGGTTCTCATCCAAAGGCACGAAAAACAGTGCCGACACTTCGATCCCGTTTTTCTTGCCGGTGATCCGCGAATAACCGGTCCCATGGCGGCACTCGTAAGAGTCCAGCTCAGTCTTGACGGGTTTCCAACCGGGATTCCATACGGTATCTCCATCCTTCACATAAAGGTAGCGACCACCCACATCCATCGGCACATTGTTGTAGCGATAGCGCGTCAACCGCCTGAGCTTGGCATCGCGGTAAAAACTGTATCCCCCTGCAGTGTTGGTGCAAAGACCGAAATAGGCATCCTGCCCAATGTAGTTCAGCCAAGGCAACGGAGTGTCTGCGCGACGGATTACGTATTCGTTATTCTTGTCGTCAAAGGAGCCGTAGGGGTTCATACTCATAGAACTCCATTTAGACCCCCTGCGAGGCTTAAATCAACAACTGAAGGTTACTCAGGGGGCTCGCAGACCCCGATTCGTTGCTCATACATATGAACCCGGCAGGGACATCCATAACCTCCCGCGCCTCATTCCTTCCAAAGCTCGCGCATCCACGGAACCGGCATCGCAAAGCTCTTCAGATGCCGTATAACAGAAGGATAAACCCGCTTGGAACGGTCGAAAACACCCTTGAGGTGAGCCCACCTGCCGGCGTAAGCCGGTGCCTCGGCCGTCCACTTCCCTTCCATCACATCCGACGGATTCGGCCGCCCCGGGAACGTCACGATCCGGACCCCTTCCGGCAACCGGGCCGGACGCAAATACCGCATCAACACCGGACCCAGACAATGCACCCGAAAGTGGCACGTCCACCCCTCCGGCCAGAACTTGATGCCACCCTTGATCGAACGCGTGAGGTAGTGCTGTTCATAGCGGAACCGGTCCGCGACCCCCTGTGGATCTGCCTGAAACTGCTCAAGGATGTAACCATGCTTTCCAACCGGAAAGCGGAATACCGAGGTTTGGCCCAAACCGGACCAGGGTCTCAGCCAATTCCGTGCGAGGATCACATCATCGGGATCGCCATAAGTAAAATACGGGTCGATCGATCCGGTGATCACGGAATCCAGATCGATGAAAAGCGCAACCCCCTCGATCCCCTTCAAATCCTTGTTCCAAAGCGCGGTCTTACGCCACTTCCCCTGGGTATTCACCGGCACATTACATCCCAATTCAGGAAGGGGCAGGCATTTCACCTCAGGCCGGATTCCCTCAGGATCATCCGTAAAACAGAATACACGAAACGGAGGCGTCACATTTCGGGACACCATCCCATAGATCCGGTTGACATGATCGGCCCCATATTTCGTTCCCCACTTGATACAAAGCACCTGCTTATCTGTTGAACCATCCATACTCATCGTGATTTCGCCCGTAGTTTGCGGATCTTTACCGGAATTCCCGGATTCGGATAGCATGGTATATCGGGCGGAGATTCAAGCGGATAATCCCGGACCCGCCATCCGTAAACAGAAAGGGCGCCATCCCTGGAGGAATAGCGCCCTTGAAAAATCATGTCGCACGGTATTGCGACACTTCACCTGGAAGATCAGGACATACTGTGCATCTGCGCCCGGAAATCGGTCGGGGTCACCCCAACCTGCTCACGGAACACCGTCGTGAAACGGATGTTGCTCGCAAAGCCACACATGCTCGCGATCTGATTGATCGCAAGATCAGTATCCGCAAGCAAAGCACGCGCACGTTCCACACGCTGGCGACGCATTTCAACAAGCGGAGTGCGGCCAATCGCACCGCGGAAACGACGCTCAAGCAACGACCTCGATACTCCCACGTGCTTGAGCACTTCCTCGACGCGGATCGGCTTGTTGCTCTCCTTTTGCATGAAGCGCAGCGCCTTTTCCACGATCTCATCGGTCACCGCGAAGGTGTTCGTCGATTCACGTGTCACCAATCCAATCGGCTTGAGAATCCGACGCTTGTCCGTCGGTTTGTCGGAAAGAATCGCATCCAGCATGGCGGCAGCCTCAAACCCGACCCGCTCATAGGGAAGACGGATGCTGGACTGCGGAGTCTCCGCAATCTGGCACGCGAGGTTGTCATCGTTCACCCCAATCACTGCCACCTGACCGGGGATTTCAATCCCGAGAGAGCGGCAAGCCAACTGGGTGTCAAACGCCTTCCAGTCATCACTCGCAAATACGCCAACCGGCTTCGGAAGCGCATCCAGCCATGTCATCAGACGGTCGAAAAAGCCCTTCCATCGCGGGTCTTGCGTGGAACCCAGCGAACGCGGAGGAAATGTTTCCGAAAACAGGTGAAGGTTCACATTCTTCCCATCCAGAAACTTCTTGAACGCCACGTAGCGGTTCTTGGAAAACGGATGATCAATCCCGCCCACAAACGCGAAGTGCTTGAATCCACGCCCATACAAGTGCTGGGCAGCAAGCGCACCGATCTGGTCATTGTCCACGCTCACCAGAGGCACACCCTCCTTGTGGTTACGCTCAAAAACCTCGACTTTCGGAATGTTCAAATCACGCAGAGCCTGAGGCATTTCCTCAAGCATATCCACGATGATCGCCCCACCCATACGGGACAGATCCATGTTATCGAAGTTCACGTTCGCGTCCAGATGAATCGGACGCATCTTGAGGCGAGTCTGCTTCTGGAAATAGTCAGCCACTCCAACTAGAACTTTTTCTCCCACCCCCTGGAAGGGAGCAATCACTGCGATCGTGTTTGTTGCCAATTTCGTTCTTCTCCTTTAATAATAGATTATTCCAATAACCGACTGGATCATTTCATCAGTCGGCAAACTTCTTCCTCTTTTTATTATCCTCGAAAAGCCCCATCGTTTCAAAAACTGCAACGCTATTGCCCCCGGACATGGAATCCCCACATAATAAATAACGAATATGTTATGCCTCTGATTTTTTTCCGGATTTTCACCCGAAAACAACCAAGCAATTATAAAAAATCTTTCAAAAGCACCCCCAACAAGGCCAGAACTGTACTAATTCCCGATAACAAAAAGGCCGGAGGAGACAAGCTCACTCCGGCCGGAATTATTAAGATGTGAAGCCTTACTGGGTAAGGAATTTAACCATATCCTGGAACTTCATGGCGGAAGCCAGTGCCTTCATATCCTCAAGCTTGCATTCCTGACCTTCGATGGTCACGAGAGCGGAGCCTGCCACCACGATATTGATGGACCCGCCTTTGTCGGAAGCAGAGTATTCAATGAGTGCCTGCTGGCCACCGATGCGTTCCGATTTCTTATTTCCCATGAACATGGGGTTGTTGATCACCATCATGATCGACTGTAGCAACGGCGAATTGGATGCCACGGTCACCTTGATCGAAGCGTCCCCGTTAGTGTAGGAGCAGGATGAAGAAAGCCCACCGCCAAACATGCTGGCGCCCGATTCGGATTCCGCTTCGGACTTATCCCAGCCATCGGGAGCTTCGGGAAGAAACTCAGCCATCTTTTCCGACACCTTCTGGCGGATCAACTGAGCCGTATAATTAAAACTGTTCAGCGCGGCGTTCAGGTTCCCCTCCTTGTAGAAACCCTGGCCTTCTTTAATGGAATCCTCGACTTCATCTGCCCATGAAGAAAACGGGACAATCATGAGGGACAAGGAGACAGCTGCAACGTGGATCAATTTCATAATATTTCAGTAGTTAGTTCGAATTCAGGTTGATTTCCTTACGACGCGTAACAGGACGCATTATTCAGAACAATCCGGATTTTCCAAAATATCAAATCCCAGAACCACTCGCCAGCCATCGGAGGGCTGAATGGAGGGATCATCGACCGGGGACACCGGACTCCTGAGCCCGGCCGGTAACCTCCTCGCTACGAGTGACAGTGCACCGGGTCATGAGCAACTCGACCCATGCAGGGTCGGATGGTTTCCATAAGCGCACTGCCTCATCAAGAGATTCCCTCGACAAACCTTCAAACTCGACAATACAGGTTTTCCAGTTGGGAATATAACCCCACAGCTTACCCTCCCGGATTCTGTATGTGCATCGACCACGGTAGGGATGACACATCGGATCTGAGATAATAATCCCGATACTCTGCTGAAATCGTATCCCGAACTCCGGAACGTGAGACCGCTCGCCCGCGCTCGTCAAACGAGCATGCTCCGAGGCAAGCTGCTCCCAATCCGTGGAATCGAGAAGTCCGATCAAGTCCACAATCCTGGTTCCCTGGCGACTTTCGAAATGCGAACCTCCACAGGCTATGGCCGTAGCAACCTTATCCAACATCCGAGCCAAAGGGACAAAAAAAGCCATTGGCACGATAATTGACCATTCGGCCCATCCCGGCCCAAACAGCAGAAGCAGGCCCCATGAGAGCCAAAACGTCGTGAATCCCATAATCAGGAAGAACATCCCTCTCCTACGATAGGGAGGTTGAAGCACCTCCATTCCCCATCTGATCGACGCTACCATAGCTAATAATGTGGGCCACACAATCACACCCAACAACAGCCATTTTGGATTTCCGCCCTCTTCAGCGATCCTTAACCCCGCGCTCAGGAGGATCACGATCGGAGCGCAGACAACGATCAACAACTTAAGTATCCGGAACAGATTGGGACGGTGGCCTGCCCACCTGAACATGAAGTAATACCCGACGCCAAACAGCGCGGCCATCACCAACGAAGGCAGATCCCAAAGACTGCTGCTTCCCGTATCCATAATACCGAAGATCAAAAGATAATGCGAGCCCTCTTACTCGATGTTCTGGGCCTGCTCACGAAGGCGTTCCAGCTCATTCTTGGCAGCGATCACCAACTGGGTGATGCCGAGATGATTGCCCTTGCTCCCGATGGTGTTCACTTCCCGGAAGACTTCCTGCAAGATGAAATCGAGCTTGCGGCCGACAGCATCGTCCAGATCGAGCGTGGTCCGGATTTGCTCCAGATGACTGCGCAGGCGCGTCAACTCCTCGGAAACGTCACAGCGATCCACAAACAAGGATACTTCCTTGAGTACGCGCTCATCGGCTGGATCCAGATCAAGCCCGCTCTGCCGCAGACGCTCCAGCAAGGCCGCACGCCACGCAGGGGCAACCTCCGGAGCCAGTGCCGAAACGCCATTGACCATCGCCTCAATGGCAGCGACCCGCTCCAGCAGATCGGTGCGGAGGGCCGCACCTTCCTGCAAACGCATGGTGTCGAGACTCGAAAACGCTCCATCCAGCGCCTCCCTGACCCAGGGTTCCACCGCCTCCCAGTCCGGGCAAAGGTTCTCACTCGCATTCATCCGGATGAGCTGGATCACGGTGTCGACGGTGAGACGCTCCTCAAACGGGAGCCCGGCCTTCACACAAAGCTCTTTGAGGCGACCGAGCTTCTCGAGCACCACCGCATCGTCCCATGAGCCATCCGACTTACCGGAAGACAGGTTCTCCAACTTGATCTGAACCTGAACCCGCCCTCTCGAAAAACGGGTCTTCGCCAACTCGGCAGCGACCCTGTCCAGCCCGAACCACTCCTTGGGACCGGAAACCATGACCTCCAGATTCTTGCGATTGACGGAGGAGGCCTCCACCGTCAGCGAATGGGTCTCGTTCTGTGCGCTCCACCGGCCGTATCCCGTCATGCTTCTGATCATGTTCCATCCATACGGGTGTCAGGGCCCATCTTGCAACTGCGAAAAACACGCCCACACGAATGCCCCGAGCAACCCACATTCGAGGAAATGCGATCCCAGATACGGTTAAGACTGGACCGATGCAGTGGGATCAAACGGGCGTGAGTCATTTCTTCCGATAAAAAGAACCCGCCCTTCGACTTCGCCACAAGCTTTGAAGAGGGTTTAACCACAAAGCGCACCAGAGAACACAGAGGAATGAAGAGTTCGATCCGCAGATGGCACAGATTTCCTCAGATTTTGAAAATCGATGTGAGTAATTGAATCATCGGCTAGTGGTTATCGCCTATTGCCTATTCTTTGTCGGGGCTCTGCCCCTTTCTTCCTCCGCGCCTTTGCGCCTCTGCGCGAGATAAGTCTTCTTCAATCTTTCAGCCGCTTGACACGCAAAACCCTGCTACAACTCGAACATCGGAAAGTGTGAGCTTTCTGCCACGGAGAAAATGCGGGGGAATAATACGACGGGAACGCCCCTCTTCACGCAGCGGGACGCGTAAGCGTTCCGTATTTGTTCCATTTCCGCACGTCACCTCAGTATCACGCTTCTCCGGAACACTCACACTTTCCGCTACCGGGAAAATGATTCGGGTCCATCTTCCTCCGGGTCTTTGCGCGAGGATCTCTTCCTCTTCAAACCTGCTGCCCCACGACTCCACTCAGGGCATCATCATCCACGCAGCGGATCTTAGTGAGCCCAACGGGCGAAAATTGATAATGACAAGAATGATCAACATCGCTCGCAAAGCTCGCTATAAGCCCTTCGGGCCACATACGTTTTGCTGGCGCAAAAACAACAGATTTTCAACTCATAGTATGTTGTCCCGAGCGAAGTCGAGGGACATCTGTGCACTGAGCCGCAGGCTCGGGGCGTAAGCCCGCAGGGCGATGTTAAAACCTTTTTTGTATTGAACATCTCTCAATTGTTCCGGTTTCGGACTACGGGCCTCGCGACAAGGCATTTGGATCTCTCCCCCTCTATGTTCTCTAGTGCTCTGTGGCTTAGCATCTTCTCTTCCAACCTCCAGCCCCGAGCTTGCGAGGGGCATCCTTGTCCGCATGGATCATTGAAAGGTCGTTCAACAAACCACTTGAATTTGTTCCCATCCCGCCCATAGTGGAAATTGATCAAAAGACTACCCCTAGTAATCCGATTTGGAGAACCCCCTCTTCAATACCCTCAAAGCCCATCCCAATCTGGATATATGACCGGTCAGAAACTGCATCCTTTCATTCTCTGGGTCATCTGGAGCTCCATGTTTCTCATGCTTTTCGTGTACCAGGAATTCCTCGATGGAGGGATACAAAGCGGAACTAACGCAGAAAGCCCGGACATCCCATTTCAGGCTCTATGCCTAGGCGTGATCCTAATAGCCACAGTGATCCGGTGGCTTATTATTCCGAAAGTGAAAGACAATGGAAGCTTGCTTTTATTGATGATTATCGGGATATCGATGGCTGAGGCAGCGCAGCTCTTCCAGATCTTCCTGATCGGCTCCGAGTTCCCGGAAACCAAGATGAGCATCTTCATCCTCAGCATCCTGGGAGTCGGACAGTTCGCACCATTCTACGCCAACCGGACTATGCCACAATCCGTGGATCGGAACTGAGGTGATTTCTTGAATACTTCCCGGAAAAGACACACACCATGGCTCAAATCCTCCATATCACGGACAGATCACAATGGCAATTTGCCGAAGAATCGGGTGAGTATGTTGCAGACTCACTTTTAGAACATGGCTTCATCCACTGTTCAAAAATGGAACAGGTGATCACGGTTGCAAATTCTCTGCTCAAGGGACAACGAAACCTCGTGCTACTGGACATCGACACTGAACGGATCAACGCAAGAATAGTGTATGAGAATCTAGAGGGAGGAGCAGATCTGTTTCCCCACATTTACGGGCCGATCAATGTAGATGCGGTTGTAAAGGTGTATGAGTTTCATCCAGACTCTGACGGAACATTTGATCTCCCAATACCTTTGAGGAAGAATACAGGATGGGAGTATTTATGACGACCGAAATCCCTTACAGAAACAGAAACCAAACCGGATGGTGGATTGCTTTCAGGACGGTGATTCATGAACATCCTCACCGGGTAATGATAAAGTCACTGGATAATGCCGTGAAGCCAGGAGCGGAGCGTTTCGAAGACGGAGCCAATGCAAAAGCTATGGTACTTGGTATACTCTCATCAGCATCACGAAACCTTCTCCAGGGAAAATCAAAGAATGAAAAATTATGGGAATCCTCATATTCGTAGTCTGCGCCGCGGTCGTGATCATTACCATATTTGGGCTCGTGGTTGCGCGATTGGTCAATATCGAGGCCAGTGCAGAGCAACATATTATCCGTGATGACTCTATCGCCGAATCGATTCTTGGTAAAATCCACCCTTCAAACATCCAGTGGATAAATGACCATTCTTTCGTTTACCATACTGCGTTTGAACTCAATTATTTTGAAAGCTGTGTTTTGGAAATCACACAATCTTTGGCCTTTAGTTGGAGTCTACTGGTTGTTCACAAGACATTTTAAAATGCGTGACAAAAACATCGATTTCCAATTGCGAAAGAACTGGATAAAACATCCTCGTTAGTCAATACTACTGTTCAATTGTCTGAATACATACCACAGAACTTGCTTCCGTATTCCATGCCGTGTTTTCCGAAGAAATGAATACCCGTCTAAGAGCCGTCCTCGACAAGCTTCGGTATGCGAATCTGCCGACCTTTATGGATGTGGAAATAACCGGACCCAACACCAAAGGACGGAGCTTTGGAGACACTCCCCTTCACATTGTGGCCGTTTGGGGAGATACCGAATCAGCAAGCGTTCTTATCGAAGAAGGGGCCGAAATAGACGCTCGAGGCGAGGATGAATACACGCCCCTCCACAATGCCATCGAACAGAGCCGATTCGATGTGGTGCGTCTTCTGTTGGAGGCGGGAGCAAATCCTTTTCTAAAAACCCGAAACGGGGCAGATGCTCTTGAGTTGGCGGTATTGTCAGGTCACGACGAAATTCTGAAGCTTCTGACTGATAGAATAGAACGGTGCCACTCTCCTGAGGTTTTGAAAACGTCCCCTCGATCCGAGCCACACCTCCCCACTTTGTTCTGCCAGCAGACACGGCTACCCGAATCCATGCTCATCGGCGCCGACTGCAGTTCGAATGAAGTGGCATGGAAGGTTGAAGATTTTCCAAGAATCCTCGATCTGGCTACAGAGCACCGGTTGGCATGTATTGGAGGACAATTTCAACTCCGCGGACCACTGGGAACAGCGGAAATGTATTGGCATAATGTCGAGTCCAACCAACAGCTCCCCCAGGAGGAATGGGATCAATTCGTCACAAGAGCAAACCGTGAGGTTCGGGACGCATTCGACAAAACCTACAGCAACACGGTTTTTGATGCTGAAGCGATGGGATGGGATCACATTCGTGATGCCGCTGATTCCGGAAGTGTTGGAGATCCCAAAGAGCACCTTTACATTGTCGCCCATTTTGCTGACGGCCCCACCCGTCTCAAGGACTGATATGAACAAACCAATCGACCATGCCAACTTAGCCTATCTCCGAAGTGGTTGGAGATCTTCTTCTTTATCCGCTGGGACTCCGTGCCCCTGCGAAAGAATATCTTCTGTTTTGAAACAGGTATTCTCATCCACAGATTTCGACAGATTTCCGCAGATTGGGAATTCACTTCTCCACCCTTCGTGTCCTTCGGTTCTTTGTGGTTAAAACTCTTCAATCCCTCTTCCTTTGCGGCTTGAGTGCAGACGCTGCATGCAGCGTCAAACGGGCGCGAGGCAACTCTTCTTCAATCCTGTAAATCCTGTCCATCAGCCCTCTTCCGGAGGGGATGGCTTCAGCCACCCTCTATTCCCATACCCCACCAGACGTTCAATCGCTTACGGATGAGCGGGGACGCTCATCCCTACCCACAACGGCACTCCCAATAGTATCGGGAGAATGCCCCCCGTTCATTTGCTCCCCAAAACGTCGGAAACTCCAAACCCAGGTAGGGCGAGGTGTCCTCACCGAGCCGCTCTTACCTCTGCCTCTCCGTGCCTCTGCACGAGGATCTCTTCCTCTTCGAACCTGCAGCCCTTCGACTCCGCTCTGGGCATCGTGGTCCACGTAGCGGATCTTAATCAGCCCAACGGGCGAACGTTGTTAATCAAAGAATCTCCAACATCGCTACGCTATAAGCCCTTCGGGCCACATACGTTTTGCTGGCGCAAAAACAACAGATTTTCAACTCATAGTATGTTGTCCCGAGCGAAGTCGAGGGACATCTGTGCACTGAGCCGCAGGCGAAGGGCGTAAGCCCGCAGGGCGATGTTAAAGAACTCTTCTTCTCCAACATCGCTCTCTGCCTTTGCTGGATGGCCTTGATCATGAGCTTTGTCGAATGGCTCGTGCCTCGCCACAAGGATTGAAGAGGGTTAACCACGAAATGCTCGAAAACCGCGAAAGAAGAATGTAACTCTCGCAAAGTCTCAAAGGACGACGACTGATCACCGGCTGCATTTCATCGGAATGCCTTTCTATCAGCCTGAACGACAAGCAATCATCCGCAGATTGAAGATCCCCTTCTCCACCCTTCGTGATCTCTTCGCTCTTCGTGGTTAAGGGTCTTCAATCCCGCTTCCTTGGCGGCTTGGTGAGAGAATCCTCTTCAATCGAATATTCCTTGGGGTCTCCGGGTCTTGAGTGCGCGGATACTAATGGTAGCGGGAGCATCCCTGCTCGCTGCCTGTTCCGAATCGAAGTCCCACGAATATGGCGAGCTGGAAGCTCCCCCTACTCTAAACGGTCATTCCTCATACTATCAGTGTCCATCATCTTCATCCGTGTTTGGCTTCTTCTTATGATCGTCTTCCTCCGCGATCTTCGCGCCTCCGCGCGAGAATCTCTCAGTCGATGTGCCTGTATATCCGCCACCGCCACCCGCGATCTTCGCGCCTCCGCGCGAGAATCTCTTCCTATTCAAACCTACTGCGGCCCGACCCATCCGGACACGCTGCGCGTGCACCCTCTTTCCCATTGCAAGATTTGGGTTGCGGACATGCGCACCTTGCGAATACTTCCGTTTTTGCACAAGAGGGAGGCATCCGCAGTGCGCCATGAAGCGGCGCCGGACCAGGCATTCCATCCGAATGCATTCACAACATCCCTTCCGAAAACACGCATGGAACCAACGACATTTGCCGAATTAGGCCTCAACGAGCTCTTGCTCCAATCCATCGGTCGACTTGGCTACGAGTCACCAACTCCCATTCAGGCACTCACCATTCCACCAGCCCTTGCCGGGGAAGATATCGTCGGCCTGTCACAGACCGGCTCAGGAAAAACCGCCGCTTTCACTTTGCCTGCACTCCAGAAGCTCGACCTGAGCAACCATGCCACGCAGGTCCTCATCATTTGCCCGACGCGCGAACTCTGCGTGCAGGTTTGCGAGGAAGTGCACCGGCTTGGAGCCGACACCGAAGGATTGAACGCGGTGCCAGTCTATGGTGGCGCACCGATGGATCGCCAGATCCGGGCACTGCGCAAGGGAAGCCACATCGTGGTCGGCACTCCCGGACGTTTGCTGGATCACCTGCGGCGTGGCACCTTCAAGACCGACTCTGTTCGCCTTGCTGTGCTGGATGAAGCGGACCGCATGCTCGACATGGGCTTCCAGGAAGATATGGAGGGTATCCTCTCCTCCCTTCCACCCGAACGTCAGACCCTGTTCTTCTCGGCCACCATGAACCGCGAGGTCGAGCGCCTCATCGGCGTGTTTGGAAAGACCCCCCGCAAGATCAGCGTCCAGAAAAAGGAGCTGACCGTTTCCTCGATCGACCAGAGCTACTACGAAGTGCGGCACAGCTCGAAGGTCGAAGTTCTCTCCCGGCTGCTGGATATCGAGTCCCCCCGACTGGCAATTGTGTTTTGCAACACCAAGCTGGCAGTGGACGATTGTTGTGAGGCGCTTCTGGCGCGCGGCTATGCGGCTGACCGCCTCCACGGCGACGTTTCCCAAACAATCCGGGAGCGCGTGTTAAAGCTTTTCAGGGAAGGCACCATCGAGCTCCTCGTCGCCACCGATGTGGCCGCCCGTGGACTCGATATCGAGCATGTGGACGTGGTGTTCAACTACGATCTGCCATACGACCCCGAAGACTACGTCCACCGTATCGGCCGCACCGGGCGTGCCGGACGCTCCGGAAAAGCGGTCAGCTTTGTTTTCGGGCGGGAAGTCTACCGCCTCGAGTCCATCGAGCGCTACACCCACTCGCGCATCCGCAAGGCCAAGGTTCCCACGCAGGAGGAAGTCGAGGGACTACGGGCAAACAAGGCATTTGACACCGTCAAGGAAAGGCTCGAGAGCGGCAACTTCCAGCGTCACGAGAACCTGGCCGACCGGCTGTTTGATCAAGGCCACGCCCCGAGCGACATCATTGGGGCATTGTTCACGCTACTGCGGGAATCCGCGGGCCGTGAAAGCGAGGAAATCGCTGAAGATTCGCAGCCGGAAGGATGGGAGAGTCCACGCCCTCCGCGTCAGGGACGTTCCCGCAACCGCGACCACCGCGGTCCAAGGGGTGACAAGCCCTATCGCGGAAAGCGCGAAAGGTCGGATGCCCCTTCCGCGCCTGCGGCAGGAGACTCCCCGAGATTCGAAGCAAAGCCCGACCAGCAACGGCCGGCGCGCGATCCGGGCTCGAAGCGCAAGTCCGATTTACCCCCTTTCCGCTCAGCATCACGTCCGGCTTCGGGCCATCCCTTCGGCAAGTTTTTCAAGAGTCATACCGAAGGAGCCGATGCGCCCAAAGGAGCAAAAGGCGGCAAGAAGAAACCTTTCACGAAACGGAAAAAAGACTGATTCGACAGGCACCATACTTGCAGTCTGAGCACCGCATCACCGGTTCTGAAAAGAAAGAAACTATGGCTCTGTTTTCGGCTCGGGAACTGACCCATTCCTTTGGAGGCCCACTCCTGCTCGACCGTGCCCAGTTCACGGTCGATACGGGCGAGCGGGTGTGCCTCATCGGACGGAATGGCGAAGGAAAATCCACCCTCATGAAAATCGTCGCCGGATTGATCAAGCCGGACGACGGTCAGTTTGAGCGCGCCCAGGGGCTCAAGGTTTCCTACCTTCCCCAGTCTGTTCCGGAGTCGCTTCCAGGCACGGTGTTTGACATCGTCTCGGAGGGAACCGGTTCATGGGTCTCACTGGAGCGCGCCTACCACGAACAGGTCCAACTGCTCGACGATCCGGACAGCGACATGCAGGCGGTGCTGGAGCGCATGAATGAGCTTCAGCACGAACTCGAAGCCTGCGGCGGCTGGAAGCTGGCCCAGCAGGTCGAGCAGGTGCTGACCCGCCTCAAGCTGGATGCCACCCTCCCCTTCGATTCTTTGTCCGGAGGAATGAAACGACGGGTGCTGCTCGGTCGCGCGCTGGTGTCCCAGCCCGATTTGCTGCTGCTCGACGAACCCACCAACCACCTTGACTTCGACTCCATTGCCTGGCTCGAAAGCTTCCTTCCGGGCCTGCGGATGGCACTCTTGTTCGTCACCCACGACCGTGCATTCCTGCGCCGTATTGCGACCCGTATTCTCGAACTCGACCGCGGCAGACTGGTATCCTTTGACTGTGACTACGACACCTACCTAAGCCGCAAGCAGGAGATGCTGGAGTCCGAGGACACCCGCAACGCGGTATTCGACAAGAAACTGGCGCAGGAAGAAGCCTGGATCCGGCGCGGGATCAAAGCAAGACGCACCCGGAACGAAGGCCGCGTGCGCGAGTTGGTGAAACTCCGGCAGGAGCGCAGCCAACGCAGGAACATCCGCGAAGGACCCTCCTTCGAACTTCAGGACGGCAACCTTTCCGGACGAAAGGTGATCACGGTGGACGCCCTGACCTACCATTGGGACAACATGCGCATCGTCGAGGACTTCTCCACCGTCATTTGGAGGGGCGACAAGATCGGGATCATCGGACCCAATGGCTCAGGCAAGACCACCCTTCTCAAGCTGCTGCTCGGCGATCTCAAGCCCATGTCGGGCACGGTCACCTTTGGCACACGCATCCAAGTGGCCTATTTTGACCAGCACCGCGCTCAACTCGACGACAACGCCACCCTCATGCAGGCAGTCGCCGGCGACAACGATCATGTCTACTTCGGGGGACAGAAACGTCACATCTACTCCTATCTCGAGGACTTCATGTTCGACAGCCTCATGGCCCGGTCAAAGGTATCAAGTCTTTCCGGCGGAGAGCGGAACCGTCTGCTGCTTGCCCGCATATTCGTGCAGGAATCCAATCTGTTGGTGCTCGACGAGCCCACCAACGATCTCGACATCGAGACATTGGAACTACTCGAAGACATTCTCTTCCAGTATCAGGGCACCCTCCTGTTGGTGAGCCACGACCGGGAGTTCCTCAACCGGATCGCCACCCAAACCTACGCGATCGAAGGAAACGGGCGCATCCGCGAAACGGTTGGCGGCTACGATGAGTATTTCCGGGACAAGCGCCTCGAGGAAGAGGCACTCACGGCCCGGCAGTCCCGACAAACCACCCGGGACAAGCCCGCCCCTTCGAAAACCTCCAAGCCCCGGACCCGCACCCGCAAGGAAACCCAGGAACTCGAGGCGATCCCCGCACGCATCGATGAGCTTGAAAACCGCCAGAGCATTCTCATCGGGGAAATGAGCCAGGTTGGATTCGGCAGCGATGCCCAACGGGCAATCCAGGTCAAAGAAGAACTGGAATCCATCGAGCGGGAACTCGCGACCTGCTTCGCCCGCTGGGAAGCACTCGAAGCCATCCCTGAATCCTGAGGATCCGCAGACCAAAACGAACGGCTTCTGAAGCATCCTGGAACATCACATCGGATGCCCGGATCCATGGAGTATCATCCCCAACCCATCCACCCACCGTCGACGTGTGTCCTCAGTGCGCTCCGTGGTAAAATCCTCTCCCAACCTGCAGCCCTTCGACTTGGCTCTGGGAGATGTTGAAGAACTCTTCATTTTCGTGGGTCGGGTGTGGTTCGTGGTAAACAATCCCAGATGCGAAGCCTCCAAAACCTAAAACCAATCGGGAAAGTCCACTCGCTCGCGAAGGGCAATTCAGCCGGAAGCGATGCCATCCGACGTTCTTACAAAACCACCCATTCCCGGCCCCGGAAGATCGAATCTCATCGTCAACAATCGATTCTCCATCAGTCACATACATATTACGAATTGCCAAACCATCAAAACCTCTCCATCCTTGATCACGTGAATCAAACACTACCCCGTTTCCCTTGTTCATTGCCTTTGAATGGCAACTAATAACACTGTTATGAAAGGAATAGCAGAAGATACCCCATCGAATTCAATCCTTACAAAAAACAACACATCGCTGACTTTTGTGGGGCTGATTCTCCTGTTGATTCCTTTCTTTGTCTTGATCACCCAATCACCCGAAGAAAAAGGATTCGAATACAATATCGTGTTTGATGGACCAAGTTGGAGTGACAAAGGATTTGGAATATGTATATCAAGCAAAGGGGATTACTACATCGGAGACAAGCAGCGGACCACCGGAGAAATCGCGATTATCATCGAAGAAAAATTGAAGAAAAGATCGATTATTAGTGGAGCAATGACTGTTTGGGTTGTCCCACATGAGAAAACGCAAATGAAGGATGTTGCCAGAATTGTTGACTATCTCAATGGAGAATTTCCTGACTCAATACATGTTGGTATTAAAGGATAACAATCATAATAACGCTATTATGAAACGATTTGCATTAGTCTCAACGAAAATATTCCTATGGATACTTGTTGGAATCATCTTATATATCAATGCAATCAGTCTTTCTTTCACAGCGTTCGATGCCAACGATTACTGCCTAAACATCTGGTTAAAACAACTTCTTGTAGCATTTCCATATTCGTTGTTTATTTTGAGTCTATTGGGTGTTTTGCATACAAAAAGAAAAATGTATATTTTTGGAGTAGGTTTCCTCGTGTGCTGTTATGGTATTTTATCTGTCTTTAACTGTATTGAAGTCAACATGTTCTGGAAAACAGTCAAGAACGCTGACTCTGTCTCATTAGACATTATGGGACCATATGGAATAGACAAAACAAGTGAAAGAATATTCTATTGGGAATACCATGTTTTTGATACACAATCTGAATTGGATTTGTTGGCATCTAGAATTATCGACCTGTACCCGATTCCGAACCCACTAATGAGTCTATATCATGCTTTTGGCGGTCATTATGTTGCTGATGCTGATAGAATTGTGATTACGATTGCGAAAGACGGACAAAGCAGGACTATTCGTATTTGGCATAATCACATCTGGAATAATGGAACCGTTGTTACAATAAGCCGTAGCATTATGAGACCCCGGATCAGACTTCTTGAAATCTACCATTCACCCAAATCAGATAAGTCATAACCAGACGGCGCAGGCACCGTCGCTTCCCCCGCGCCGCGCCTAACCTTCACGTTCGATAAACCATGAAAAACCACTACATTGGCATACTTGCAATTCTCTTAGGAGTATTAGCTCTAGGCCTGAGCGTATATCTTATTGAGAAAAAGCAAGAACTCGAGGAGCAGAGGATCAGCAAAGTGAATCTCAAAACTGACTTCACTTTCAAATTCGGAAAAAAGGAATTCACCGTTGGCAGCAATAGCAGGGAAAAGGATTCGGAGGATTTTCCAGAAATTAAAAGAAAGGAGGACGAAATCCAGTCCCTGAACCTGTCTATGATTTCCTTCGCCTGTTTGGCATTCGTATTGGTTCCGATTTCATGGATCAAAGAGAAAAACAAAGCCATTTCAATCATTTCCGCAGCATTCCCAGTCATGGCAATCGCATGGCAGTTTATTGTAATCGGGATCGCAGCGGGAATTGCTATTGCCATACTGCTAATAATTCTAAGCTCCTTCGCCGCATGAAAAAAGTAGTATCGAAGCAGTCGGTGGTATCAAATCCGCTGCGCGCACCACTCCGTGATACGCCCTTACGTTAGGCAGAAAGACATGAAAGGTATAGAACACAGCAAATTCAAATCTGAATCCTCACTTGTTGCAGGGATGGAAAAGCTCGTTTTTCCACTTTCAGCTGAAGTCACTGGAAAGGAATCCGTCTCAGCATTTCGGGATATTGAAACAATTTACAAGAGCCTGCAAGAGACTGTATCCAGATACTCAAAAGACACAGTAGAGCTTAAGCTATTTAGTCCGACATTTCCCACCAAAAAGTTTAAGCAATTCGAGATTGTGTCCGAAGCCGTATTGAAAGAAAAATGGAAGGTTTCTCTGGACATGATGGTGGAAGCCAAATTCATAAGCGAACCAGATTTCTGGAGCAGAGGTCTAGCGGTATCAGAACTTGTCGATATGCTCGAGGCATTCTGCGATTCCCAGACCCGCGAAAAGGGACGTTTTGTTGCATTGGACCGGGCATTCACTCCGATTGAAGATGATACAATTCAAGCCAACCGGATCCCCGGGACGGATTGAGGTATCAGCTCAAACTGCCGCGTGTCCCACACCACCCTGCGTACGGGTCCGTCCGAGGCAGTTCCGATCCGGCACGGGTTTTTGGCCCGTAGTGGATCGGGAAGCAGGTCAATCGGGCAGTGATTCTACATCTCGATGTTCCAATCGCTCAGAATACGCCCCGTCTGCCGGTCAAGCTCAATCAACGACTTGCGGTATTCGTTGCCGGTGACCAGCTCGCGGATACGGGCGTTGACCAAGTCGGTCTGAAGACGGATGAGCACAAAGGTCGATGAGGTGCCGGTCTGGTAACGCTTCTGTTCGGCTTCAAGGCTCCGCTCCGCCAAAACCCGGCTGTTACGGGCACTCTCCAGGCGTTTCCAGTTGGATGAGATCCTGGCGATGGCGGAATCCAGGTCCAAAAGAATGGACTGCTCAAGCTGAGAAAGGGTCATGCGCATCCGCGTCCGCTCAAGACC
>JAPXRV010000036.1:0-29969 GCA_033813415.1 Opitutales bacterium
GTTCCGAAGGCAGTGGAAAAACCACCCAGATTGCCCGTCTTACCGAACATTTGGAAAACCTTGGGCATGATGTGATCGTGACCCGCGAACCGGGTGGAACCGCTATCGGTGAAGAGGTGCGGCACCTGCTCAAGCATGGGATTTCGAGTGACGCGATGTTTCCGGAAACGGAGCTTTTGCTGTTTGCTGCCAGTCGTGCGCAGCTGGTTCGGGAGGTGATTCTTCCCGGTTTGGAGTCCGGCAAGATCATCCTTTGTGACCGCTATCTGGATTCGACGACGGTTTACCAGGGGGTGGCCCGTCAGATTGCGACTGACCCCGTGACTTTCATCAATGAGTTTGCGGTCGGAAATCTGATGCCGGACCTCACGATCGTGCTCGATATTCCGGCTGAGATCGGGATGAACCGCATCAAACACCGCGCCACCGGTATTCCGGATCGGATGGAGAAGGAGAATATCGAATTCTATCAGGCGGTTCGTGAAGGCTACCTTTTGTTGGTGCGTTCACTGCCTCAGCGATTCTCCGTGTTTGATGGGACCAAGCCCAAGGACCAGCTCGAGAAAGAGATCTGGGAAGAGATTTCCCGCAGGTTCTTCGATGAGGACTGAAGCTGCGGATGCAAGGTCGGTGATTCATGATGCGATCGCCGCCAACCGGCTGACTCATGCCCTGCTGCTCAAAGGTCGCAACCTTGAAGCACTGGTGCGCATGGCTCACGAAGTAGCGGGCCGGATTCTTGGAACACCGGTTGACAAAGTGGAAGGGCATGCCGATTTCTTCCTGCTCCGCCCGACCAACAAGATGCGCCAGATCAACGTGGTCAATACGCGTGAGTTGATCCGCTTGATCCAGCATTCCCCCAGTCAGGGTTCCCGCAAGGTGGCGTTGGTCATGGAAGTCGACCGGATGAACCGCGAAGCCGCGAACGCGTTTCTCAAAACGCTGGAGGAGCCGCCCGACGACACCACCATCATCCTGGTCACGGTGCGTCCTCATGCTGTTCTGGAGACGATCCTCAGCCGATGCCTTGGTTTTTGGTTTTCCGAGGCCGAGACACCGTTGGCTGATCCCGCATGGATGGAGTGGCTGGAGCAGTTTGCGGACTGGCTGCAATTGGCTTCCGGGCCGATCGTCGATAAGCGGGGCGGGACCCTTCGGATCATGCGGTTGTATGGTTTGATCGAGGGTTTTGAGCGCTGTCAGGATGCGATACATGCCTCCCGTTGGGAATCTGAATCCGCGGGCTTGCGCGATGGTGTCACGGACGAGGAAAAGGATGCGCTTGAAGTGGGCGTGGCGAAATCGGTCCGCGACCGGATGCTGGGAGAAATGGAGCTGTGCCTGCGTGATTTTGCGATGGGGCGGATTAACCTTGTCTGCGATGGGGCCGATGCATCGGCGGATGTGGCTTCCCGGCTCGCTCAATGTGTGTCTGCGTTGGAGCGGCTTCGGGGGCTGCTGGAGTTGAATCTGAGCAGTTCCAGGATGCTCGAAGCGTTCCTTTTGAATGTGTTGCGGGTCTGGTCAGCGAAGCGTTGACAATCGGGGCTGTTCCAGCCCTGCATCTTCTGGTGGCAGGGTGATCCGCGGTTCACCGGCATCCGTGGCATTGGAAATCTGAATCATGGAATCGTATATTTCTGAATCGAGTATGGCGGTATGGAATGGGGTGACACTGATCCTTTCCGCCGTGTCCCTGCTCATTTGGCTAAGCGGAATGCGAAAGGGGTGGATTCCCTCCCAAAGCCGTGTTCATTCCTGGGAGGTCACATGGATGCGGTTCTTTTTGCTGCTCTGGCTGGTTTTTGCCCTCGCGATGATCTTACCCTTTGCTTTGTGGGACATCTTAGGTTTCAACAGGTCCGAATCGCCCAGTGATGCCTTCCGGTTGTGGGAAACCTTTTTCCTGAATGTAGGGATGCAGGTTGCGATGATCGCGGTGCTCGTATGTTGCGCATACTTCACCCGTGAATGGTTCCCCGGGGTATTGAGTGGAATCCAGGGATTGGAACGGAATCGCCGGTGGATGCGAACCACGATCCTGCGATTCTTTCAGTTCTTGCCTCTTGTTCTGTTGGCATCGCTTGCGGTCAATCTTGCGTATGATAAACTCGGGATCGTGATTGAACCGCAGGAAGTGATCATCCTGATGATGCGGATTGATGACCCGCGGCTCTGGGTGGTCGCCGTTTTCAGCACCGTGGTGCTTGCTCCGCTCGCTGAAGAACTGGTTTTCCGGGGGGTGGTCTATCGATTCCTGAAGTCGCGGTTCGGGCCGGAGTTGGCTGTCATTGTCAGTGCCGCCCTGTTTTCTGTTATCCATATTGAATTGTCAGTGCTTCTACCGCTATTTGTCCTGGGGATTGTGTTGGCCCTTGTCTATGAGGAAACGGGGGACATCCGGGCGCCGATCCTTTTCCATGGGATTTTCAACCTGCAAACAATGGGGTTGATTTTACTGGATCGATTCGTTTTGAATGCTGGATCGAGTCTATTACCTTGAAAGCGTCCCGAACCTCCAGAGTGGCTGATTTCGAGAATGGCTTTCGAAGAATGCGTCGGATAATGAATTGACGATAACCAAGTTCTCAGTTTTAAGGAATGTTATGATCAAGCTTTTTCGGAGTCTGGCGATTGTCATGTGTCTTTGGATGCTGGTTGGTTGTGGGGAAAGCACGACCAAGGGTCCCAAGCCTGAAGATACGGTCCTTGTGAATACTTCCGAAGTCAGGCCTGATTGGATCGAAGAGCTCAGTTTGGACGAGCAGTCCAGTGTGGTGGTGGCTCTTTCGGAAGAGGATCTCGAGCTGAGGCCCTCGATATTGAATGTCGATCCGGCCATTTGGGGTGACGATCCGAATGCTCCGAAGGCAAAAGTCTATTTCGACCTCGACAAGTGGTCCATTCGGCCGATCGACCATACCATAGTGGATGGAGCGGCTCAGACGCTTCTCCAGAATCCAGAAATGCGCGTGCTCTTGACCGGTTATTGCGATTGGAGAGGCACGACGGACTACAACCTTGCTTTGGGCGAACGCCGTGCCAATAGCGTCAGGGATTATCTGGTTCAGATGGGCGTTTCAGCAGCCCGTATCGATATCCTTTCCAGAGGGGACATGGATGCGGTGTTGGAAGCCACTCCAGCCCAAATGGCGCTCGATCGCCGGGTTGAGCTTATCATCATCCAGTGATGGTTGGTTTTCGCCGGATCTATTGAGTTGCTAAGGGCCACTCGATCATTTTTCCACTGGTCATCATCCTCGGGAATCGGAAGTTGCAGCGCGTTCGGGCGGAAGAAAATGCGGGGCAGGGCTTGGTTGATCGAATCCCGTGACTTCGTATGGCGCGCTGAAAACAGCTTGCAAAGCTAGCAGTACATTCCCATACACGCATGTCGAAAAACACGCCCGGATCGACCCTGTTTCGGCATACCTGAAAGGATGTTCTTCCATTTGAGTGGGTCTACACCGATGAGCGGGAGAATTCGGGCATTTTTTGGTTATACTGAAGGAGATTAGCATCGATGAATGATAAAATCAGAATCGGAATCGCCGGATACGGCAATCTTGGGCGCGGGGTTGAAATGGCGTTGAAGCGCAATCCCGACATGGAATTGGTCGGCGTCTTTACCCGGAGGGATCCTTCCTCGGTGAATCTGTTGGATGCCACGGTTCCGGTTCACGCGATGGATGAAATCGCTGCGTTCAAGGAATCGATTGATGTGCTCATTCTGTGTGGAGGCTCCAAGGATGACCTGCCCGTTCAGGGGCCCGCAATGGCGAAGCTGTTCAACACAATCGACAGTTTTGATACTCATGCAAAGATTCCTGAGTATTTCGGTGCGGTTGATCAGGCGGCCAAAGGGAGCGGCCGGACCGCGATCATATCGGTTGGCTGGGATCCGGGAATGTTCTCGCTGAACCGTCTCTATGGTGAAGCCGCTTTGCCTGAGGGTGAGACTTACACCTTCTGGGGAAAAGGAGTCAGTCAGGGGCATTCGGACGCCTTGCGCCGGGTTCCCGGTGTGGTGGGTGCGGTTCAATACACGATCCCATCGGAAAAGGCCATGGATCTGGTGCGCAGTGGTTCCAATCCCACGTTGACCACCCGCGAGAAACACACACGCGAGTGCTACGTTGTGTTGGCGGAAGGGGCGGATCCGAAGGCCGTCGAGCACGCAATTGTGACGATGCCGGACTACTTCTCGGATTACGATACCACGGTTCATTTCATCTCCGCTGAAGAACTGAAACGGGATCACTCCGGGATTCCTCATGGAGGATTTGTCATCCGCAGTGGCCAGACTTCGAAGGATTGCCGGCAGGTCATCGAATATGGACTCAAGCTCGACAGCAACCCGGGCTTCACCTCGAGTGTGCTGGTGGCGTATGCACGTGCGGCCTACCGGATGAACCGTGCCGGGCAAACCGGCGCGTTTACCGTATTTGATGTGGCACCCGCTCTCCTCTCTCCCAAGAGCCCGGAGCAGTTGCGCAAGGAGTTACTCTAGTCAATTCTCCGAATCACGCTTCAGAGCCAAGCAGGATTTCCAAGCGGATCCATTGGTAGGCCCGTCCTCTCCAATCTTTTACCGAGACCACAAATATGAATTCTCCTGCTTCAGCCGGAGAACCATGGATGTGTCCCGTGGCTTCGTCGAGTATCAATCCCGCCGGGAGCATGCCGCCAACAATCCGGAAATCATAGGGAGTCTTGATCAGGTCCCATTCGAGATGAAGGTCGATAGGAGATCCCATTGAGGATTTGAGGTTGATTAGTTCGGTGGTGGCTGGCGTTCCATGGCCTGGAAGCGTCACTGTAACCGATGGAATATAGTGGCCGTTGAAGGTAACCCCGCGAAAAACGGGTGACAGTGTGGGTACGAGGACCCGGATGTTGAACGCGTTGTGCACCTCATCGATCCCGTGTTTGCCTGTTATGGTGAACTGGAATGTTCCCACTCCGCTGATGATTCCGGTCAACCAACCATCCCGGATGCGAAGACCCCTCGGTAGTGTTCCTTGGATTGTCCAGGAAGGAGAACTCCCGAGCAGGTTATTGGGGTCGAGATCCCAGAGGTTCATTCGCTCGGAATTACTGATCTCGTTCCGCTCATGGGTTTCGATTACGGGATCAGGTTCCGGAGGCGGCGGGGTGTGGGTGGCGTTTCCGGATAGCGTTGAAGTGAGGGTTTCCGCATTTGGTGACGTCAGCGGCCAATTCAAGGTGCCGGTGTGTGGTCCTGCTGTATTTGGGAGGAAGATGACCTGAACGCTCCGGGTCTCTCCGGAGGGAATGCTTTCGAGGGATGCAGTGTCTGAGACGATAGAGAATCCAGTTCCTATAACTGAAACCGAGCCGAGGGTAACCGCATTCAGATCATCGTTGGTGAAAGTAATCGTGCGGGTGAAACTGTTTCCAATTTCGAGGGTTCCGAAGTCGGCCGGATTCGGATCAATCGATACATCCGCTACGGTGACGGTCAGCCAGCACTCACCTGCGCCTGGCCCGTCCAGCGATGATGCAATGAGTGTTACTGCCGACTGTTCACCCGGGATAGCGGTTGGAGGAACGGTCAGTTGGACCGGGACATCGACTTCGTCTGATCCGGCTACAGTTAACAGCGATCCTCCTGGCAGAGTGGCAGCAGTCCATGTCCCATTGGACAGAAGAACGCTTAATGTCAGGTTCACCGGATAGGGGTTGGGGTTGGCAATCCGGAAGATTTTGACGGGTGCCTCCGATGCTTGGACGTAGTCATCCATGGGTGGGGTCACTACCGGAATCTGGCCTCCGGCTGGATAGGCCGAAGCTTGGGTTACCGTGACAATCTGGTCTGCCACTCCCGTCCCTGAGAACGTGACGGTGGCGGAACGTGATCCGGAGGCTGTGTTAGCTGTTGCCAGGAAGCTCACCGCAGCGTCTGTGGATCCGGATGCAACATCGAGTGTCAGCCAGAGCTGATCCGAAACGGCTGACCAGTCGGTGTTTGCGGTGACATTGACGATGGTAGATCCGGCATTGCTGTTCATGGATACGGAGAGTGGATCCACCGACAGTGAGAGTGGTGTCGCAACAAAGGTTCGTTCTTCCCCATAGCTTGTGCCGACTGCATTTGTGGAGTATGCGCGAATGTAGTAGGTAGAGCCGGGGGTCAGTCCGGTGATGCTTCCTGTGAAGCTCCCGAGCGAAGGTATGCCTTGGTTCGTCCGTGTCGCCAATGCAATCGTGGGGTTAGTCGAAGTGCTCCACACGAAACCATGTTCAGTTGCGGCGGGAATTCCCAGAGTGGTAATGGTTCCATTCCCGGTTGCGGAAGTGGTAGTCGTGGAGGATACCGCCTGGGTGGAGACGGATGCTTCGATCCCGATGACCAGCGCTTTGTTTGCACCGAGCGAATTGGCGGCTCCGGGGGCGGGCAGGATGAGAACGGCGTTGTTTCCAGCTGTGTCGCGAATGGTGCCACCGGCGAGACTAAGCGCATTTGAGGAAGCGTAGTCGAGGTCAGAGCTGCTTTCACCGGATCCAACGGTGTAGGAGAATGTAAGTGTTTGTGATCCGGTTCCAGATACATAGGAGGCCAGTCCGCCACTGTCCAAAGAGAGCGTTGGTGTTCCCGAAACAGATACGGATGCAGAGAACACAATCTGGATTGAGATGGAATCTCCATCGACATAGAGTCCGTCTGAGCTCGAAGAAGTGACAGATGTCACTTCCGGGCTGGTCCGGTTTATAGTATAGACTTCCCCGGTGAAAGTGAGGTTTGACAAAACGGTCGAGAGTCCCGTGTCGTTGACCAGGTTGAGCCCGAGGGTTCCATCTCCCGATCCGGTTGATGCGGCAACCGTCCATGTGGTGCCCGAACCGGAAACACCCGTCACAGCTGGAGTGCCTCCCAACCCCGAATTGGCGAGTTCGAAATTGGTCGAAGTCAATCCACTGAGGGGAGCAGCGAATTGAACGTTCCACTCGACGCTGGAAGCATTGGTCGGTGTGGATCCTGAGCGGGAGATGCTGGACACGCTATTGAGTGTCGTGAAGTTCAGCACATCCCCATAGCTGGTTCCCGCATCATTGATGGCGTAGGCCCGGAAATAGTAGAGAGTGCCGGATGACAGCGAACCGATTGATTGGCTGAAGGATCCAGTGCCGGTGCCGATAGGCGCTTGGGTTACATTTGCGCCTCCGATCGCCGGAGTTGAGTTGAGAGCGGAGAAGACCACGCCTCTACCGGTGATCGTGGAGAAACCGTCGGATGTGACCTCTCCTCCCAGTGTTGCCGTCGTTGTTCCGATTGCCGATGCCGCGGATGTGGACACCGTACCTGGCTCTGTGCCAGTCCCCTGAATTGAGAAGGTGTAGGGATTCTCGTCGCTGTCGTTGTTAGCGATCGAGACCGAAGCGGATCGCAATCCCGTTACAGATGGGTCGAAAGTGATCTGGAAGGTGGTCGATCCCGATGCCGCGATGGGTGAAGTCGGTGTGGCAGTGACCGAAAAGTCGCCCGAATGGGAGCCCGATACGGAAACCGCCGGGGTTCCGGTCAGCGTTAGGTCTGCTCCTCCAAGGTTCTGGATGGTGAAGGTCCTGACAACGGTTCCCGCCGAGACAGTGGTGGATTCGAAGTCGGTATGGTCTGAGGTGGATGGCGTGGTGTCTCCCGAGCCAATGGATGTGGCATTGCCTTGGATATTGATTTCCGGGGCAAGGGTGGTGAAGGATTGCACGCCTCCGTAGCTGGTGCCCGCGGCGTTGATGGCATAGGCTTGGAAGTAGTAGGTCGTGCCTTGGGTGAGTCCGGATAGGATTTCGGAGAATGTTCCTGTTCCAGACCCATTGTCATCGGTGGTGGCGTCGGCTCCTCCGATGGTGGGGGTTGTATTGGTAGCGGAGTAGACGATTCCACGTTCAGTGACAGCGGAGTTGTTGTCAGAGGAGATGCTTCCTCCGAGAGAGGCCGAGCTAGCGGTGACCGAGGCGGCCGCCGAGGTGGTAAGGGAGGCTAGATCGTATCCGGTGCCTTGAATCGAGAAGGTGTAGGGATTCTCGCTGCTGTCATTGTTAGCGATCGAGACCGAAGCGGATCGCAATCCCGTCGCAGACGGGTTGAATGTGATCTGGAAGGTGGTCGATCCTGATGCCGCGATGGGTGAAGCCGGTGTGGCAGTGACCGAAAAGTCGGATGCATGGGTTCCCGATAGAGAAATCGCCGGGGTTCCCGTCAGAGATAGTGCCGATGTTCCCAAATTCTGGATGGAGAATGTCCTGACAACGGTGCCCCCCGAGACAGCGGTGGATTCAAAGTCAGTGTGGTCTGTGGTGGATGGCGTGGTGTCTCCCGAGCCAATGTTCGTAGAGTTACCTTGGACATTGATTTCCGGGGCAAGAGTGGTGAAGGACTCGACGCCACCATAACTGGTGCCTGCGGCGTTGATGGCATAGGCTTGGAAATAGTAGGTCGTGCCTTGGAATAGACCCGAAATGGATTCAGAGAAGGTGCCTGTTCCGGACCCGTTGGATTCGGTAGTGGTGTCGGCTCCTCCGATAGTGGGGGTCGCGTTGGTCGCGGAGAAGACGATTCCGCGTTCGGAGACGCTTGAGCTGTTATCAGAGGAAATAATCCCACCCAGATCAGCGGAGCTTGCGGAGACGGATCCTGCCGCCGAGGTGGTAACGGAGGCTACATCGTATCCGGTTCCTTCAATTGAGAAGGTGTAGGGATTCTCGTCGCTGTCGTTATTCGCGATGGAGATTGACGCAGATCGGGTCCCAACGGCTGATGGGTCGAAGGTGATCTGGAAGGTGGTCGATCCTGATGTCGCGATGGGTGAAGCCGGTGCGGTCGTGACCGAAAAGTCGGCCGCATTTGTGCCCGAAAGTTGCACAGCTGGGGTTCCGGTCAGGGATAGGCTGAGCCCACCCAGATTCTGAATGGTGAAGGTCCTGATCACGGTGCCCCCCGTGACAGCCGCTGAACCGAAGTCGGTGTGATCATCCAGCGTAGGGGAGACATCTCCCGAAACGATGGTTGTGGCATTGCCTTGAATATTGATTTCGGGCAAACCAGTTATGGACACTCCGTCGTCGGAGAGTGGAGCGTTGGTGAAACCGCTCGCGATCGCTCCTCCGCTGATGGTGAGGTTACTCTGCGATGCGATAGTAAGGCTGAGCGTCCCGGATGCCGTTGTGCTCAGATCCGCAGTGACAAAATAGTAAACTCCGGTCGTTGGAATGGAAGACGAGAAGCCAGGGAATGTGGTAGTCGCACCTATTGTTTGAGTCCCCAGGAGGGTATCTCCGGCCTGATTGAAGGTCGCATCGGTGGAACTCCATAACTGCAGATTTGACACTCCACTATAGGTCCCCGATGCGGAAATAGTGGTACTCGTAAGAGAGGCTCCCGCAATGTCGGCATGGAGTTGAAAACGCCCAATCGGATTGTAGGTGGTTCCGGCTGTGGGATCAGCGGGGGAGAAAGCACTTCCACTGGTAAATGATACTTGCGGATAATCCGTGATCAGTGGGGTTCCGCTGCCGTCATCTGCGGTCCATCCGGTCGACGGGAGTGTTGCCTGGTCGCTGTTGTAGAAGAGGAAGTCATAGAGTCCGTGGCTGTCCTTCAGTTCGTCGTCGATGTACCAATAGTAGTCATCGGGAAAAGAAGCGCTGAAATGGCTGTAGTAGATCCAGTAGTCTAGGGTTTCGTGCTTGTAGCACGGCTTTCCATAGTAGTTACCAAGCCAGATGTAGATCCCGTTTGCGGCCGCTGGCGTGGTGACTCCGCTCATGTATTTGTTGGGTTCGGAAGTTGTGGGAGTGGTAAAGGATTTAACTCCACCATAGGAGGTTCCATGTGTGTTGGTGGCGTAGGCTTGATAATAGTAGGTTGAGCCGGCGGTGAGCAGGCCCAAGGTCTCAGAGAACTCTCCAAGTCCTGATCCATCGGAGATGTTGCTCACTCCCGGTTCTCCGCTTGTGGGGGTGTTATCGGTGGAGGACCAAACCAGACCTCTGGCGGTTACGGTGGCCCCGCCGTCTGCGGTCACGTTGCCTCCGATGGTTCCGGTGGTGGTCGTAGTGAAGGTGGCTTCGAGGGTATTGACCGTCGGGGCAACGCCGGAAGCGGCCCACGTCACAGAAGTGGGAGCCACTGGATTCATGCTGTTATCGTACCAGTCCATGGCTGTGGTTGGGTCATCCGGGGAACTTGCCATGGTTTCATCGGAGCCGAAGTAGATAACATTCGCGCCGTCCAAACCGCCGGGTGCGATGTCGTAGTCCATGTCCGTGATGAACCAATAGTACCATCCAGGGTAGGCAGCCCACTGTGTGGTGTAGAAATAATAGGTTGGGGATCCCGATTTCACAAACGATGGGCGTCCGTTGATGAGTCCTGCCTCTCTCACGTAAGTCCCGTCGTAGGTTGATCCCGGAGCATCGATCACCACATCCTGTGCGAGGATCGGAACGGCTGCAAAGAGCGTGATCAGCGAGATGAAGAATGGGGGGATACGGAGTGGAAGCATGGCGGGATTGGGTTCGCGGTGAATACGAGGCGGAAAGAGCAAGGAGAATGGCGCAAAGGGCCTAAGCAGCCGTTTTCAGAATCAAGGCAAGCGATGGAAACGCGGGTTCCGATGAGAGATAGATTGAGCGAGGCATCTCCGGCCAATCAATGCCCAGGGAGATGCCTCCCGATTCTTGAACCCCTTGGATGATCACTCCCGGGGAGGCCACACTCCTTCCAGCGCGATGATGTAATGGATGCAGGCCCAGGGTTGCATGTTTTCATGGGGTTGAGACCCTCCGGATGCTTGGATCATAGCCGGGCTCATGGTTGCATTGGTTCCAGGCCCATAGGAAGTTCCCGAGGAGATATTTGCAGGCAGGTTACCGGCTGGCGTGTTTTTCATCGATAGGGGTGGAGATTGAGTATCGCACACGACACCGTGGCTGTGCCGGGGCATTTGATCTGCCGTCAGTGTCACTGACTCGACTCCACCTTGTTGCCCTTGGGTCCTCGGGCTCAATCCCGGTCCGTTTCCGGGGCCGACAACCACTCTTCCCCTCAGGTCAGGAAGGGCGAAGTTGTTCCTGCCGTCTCCTCCGAATTGTGTTCCGAGCAGGGAGAAAAGTGCAGAGTATTGGGCGATTGATAGTAATTGGCCTTCGCAGAATGCCCATCCTTTTGGGGCGTAGGTCCCGGCGAAGAGCGATATTTGTCCGATGAATGGATCCATGGTGTGAGTATTGTTTGGTTAGAGACTTCCCTGTGGATCAGCCGCTTGCGGGTTGCAGGGTCATCAGAAGGTCGGTTTCGGAGGATTCTGTTTCGATGAATCCCAATCGTTGATAAAGGGAAAGCGCACGGCCTGAACGATTTGTCCTGAGGGTGAGCCGGATTTGGTGCCTCCCGCAAAAACGTATCAGGTGCTGGATGATTGCACTTCCGATTCCTTTGTTCTGCCAATCCGGATGGACTTCGATGTGGAGGAGGTGAATACCGTCAATCCCATTGCGTAGGCGTAGCCAACCAACAACCTGATGATCGACATCGATCGCAAGGTCATTGGATCCGTTATCCGGACTTCCAAGCTGACGGATAAATCCGTTCCACTGTATCGCCAGCAGGCTCCCCAATAGCCTCGGATCCAAGTCGTTCCATCCCAGTTCCTGGGTACGATTCGCCTCAAATATGGACCGGAGTGAAGTGAGGTCGTCATCCGACACTGGGCGTGTCCGGACTTTGTGGTTGTACAAATTTCCCACAAGGTCGTCAGCTATGCTGATCCAACCGTCGCCAGTATCCTGGCACAGCGGCATGAATTGGGTATTCAATGGAATGATATGAAATCCATCGGAAGAGGGAGTAAAAGGAATCCGACAGCCAGAAAATGAATTGAGGCGGGTTTATCCGGATAGTCAAATCCCGCCAGCACAAAAAACACAATGGTGTTTTATTAATGTAAACGTACCATTTGCGAAATCCCTTCTGGAAAGGGGTGTATGGCGGAGCGGTGTTCGCTCAATCCTTCACGGCGAGCATGGAGCAGAAGTTGAAGCATTGGAACCAGGGCATGACGCGGCTGAAGCCCGCGTTCAACAGCCGGGTCCGGTGTTCTTCCATTGTTTCGGGGATGAGGGTGTTTTCCAACGCCGTGCGTTTTTGGCTGATCTCCAGATCGCTGTAGCCGTTTGCTTTTTTGAAGGCATGGTGCATCACAATCATGTCCTCATGCTGGCTTGGATCCGCAAATGCGATTTTCTCGGATAACACGAGTGCGCCTCCGGGAACCAGCGCATCGGCGATTTTGCGGATCAGGATGTTCCGGTCATCGCGGGGCACAAACTGGAGGGTGAAGTTGAGGATGGCCATGGAAGCCTCCTGCAGCGGGAACTCCCGGATGTCGCCCTGGTGGAAGGAAAGGGGGCGCCTTGGTGGATGTTCGTTGAGGAGATCACGGGCGCGTTCGAGCATGGAGGCACTGGTGTCGATTCCGACGACGTTGTATGGGGTGTCCCCTTCTGCCTCCGCTGCTTCGAATGAGGCGGCGCCAAGCGAGCATCCCAGATCGTAGACCGTCGTGCCAGGCTGGCCAAAACGGGCCGCGAGTATGCCGATCAGGGAGAGTGTGGTCGCATAGCCTGGGACTGAACGCCCGATCATGTCGGGGAACACTGCGGCAACGGATGCGTCAAAGACAAACGGTTGAACGCGTCCCCGCGGTTGCGCATAGATGGTGTCGGTAGGTGGTATTTCCATGATGTTGAAACGTTGGGCCGGATCATCTTGTCCCATGGTGTTGATTTGTGAAGATGGATCAAGCTTTCGGGATGTGGACCCGCCTATCGGCTGTTATGCAGCGGCTCGAACCTCCGGAATAAGGCGAAGATGTGGATTTTTGATGGTGGGTGGAAGGTTAGGGTTGAGCTTTGGCAGATTTGTTTCGAGTATGACCCAGCCCTGAATCCGGATCGCGCTTCCCTTGTGCCCGGACCTTGGGAATTTCGAGACACCATCCACATCCGCTTATGCCAAAAAGAGCAGACATCAACAAGATCCTGATCATCGGTTCAGGTCCAATTGTGATCGGCCAAGCCTGCGAGTTCGACTACTCCGGCACCCAAGCCTGTAAGGCCTTGCGTTCCCTGGGATACAAAATCGTGCTGGTGAATTCCAACCCGGCTACGATCATGACCGATCCCGAGATGGCCGACCAGACCTACGTGGAGCCCCTCAACGAGTATGCGCTCACCGAAATCATCAAAAAGGAGCGGCCCGATGCTCTCCTCCCCAATCTCGGTGGACAGACAGGATTGAATCTTTCTTCGGCGTTGGCCAAGAGCGGGGTGCTCGATCAGTATGGGGTCAAAGTGATCGGGGTCTCGATCGACGCGATTGAGCGGGGTGAGGACCGGACGGTGTTCAAGGAAACGATGCTTTCACTGGGTATCGATATGCCGCGCAGCAAAGCGGTGAATACGCTTGTGGATGCCGAGAAGGTGGCGGGCGAACTCGGGTTTCCCGTAGTGATCCGCCCCGCCTATACGATGGGTGGAACGGGCGGTGGCTTGGTCTACAATGTTGAGGAATTCCGCACGGTTGCCGCGCGAGGGCTGAGTGCCAGCCCGGTGCACCAAATCCTGGTTGAGGAGTCGGTTCTCGGTTGGGAGGAGCTGGAGCTCGAGGTGGTGCGGGATGCGAAGAACCAGATGATCACGGTCTGTTTCATCGAAAACGTGGATGCGATCGGGGTGCACACCGGCGATTCCTTCTGCACCGCACCGATGCTGACGATATCGCAGGAACTGCAGGAACGCCTACAGAAATACGCCTATTCGATTGTGGAATCGATTGGTGTGATTGGAGGCACCAATGTTCAGTTTGCCCATGATCCGAAGACCGGCCGTGTGGTGGTGATTGAGATCAACCCACGTACTTCGCGCTCTTCGGCTTTGGCATCGAAAGCCACCGGATTCCCGATCGCATGGGTATCGTCCCTTTTGGCTTGCGGGCTTACATTGGATGAAATCCCTTATTGGAGGGACGGAACCCTCGAAAAATACACTCCGAGTGGCGACTACGTGGTCGTTAAGTTTTCCAAATGGGCCTTCGAGAAGTTTGATGGACTCGAGGACAAGCTGGGAACCCAGATGAAGGCGGTCGGCGAGGTCATGAGCATCGGCAAAACCTACAAAGAGGCTTTGCACAAGGCGATCCGGTCGTTGGAGTCGGGACGTTACGGACTTGGATTCGCAAAGGATTTTGCCAAGTTGAGTCTCGACACGATTCTCTATCGGCTGCGCGAGCCTTCCAGCGAACGTCAATTCCTGTTGTATGAAGCGTTGCGTAAAGGTGCAAGCGTCGAAGACTTGAGTCGCCGGACCTACATCAAGGAATGGTTCCTCAAAGAAATGAAGGAATTGGTGGATCTCGAACAGCAATTGCTCGCGTGCCAGTGGCAGGATTTGCCCGACGCCCTGCTGATTCAGGCCAAAAAGGATGGATTTGCGGATCGCTATCTCGCAAAGCTCTTCAAGGTGTCGGAAACGCAAGTGCGGGAGCGGCGTGAAGCACTGGGAGTGGTGGAGACCTGGGAAGCCGTTCCGGTCAGTGGAGTGGAGAATGCTGCTTACTACTATTCGACCTATTCCGGCAAGGACGAGGTTCCCTTGAGCACGCGCCGCAAGGTGATGGTGTTGGGCGGTGGCCCGAACCGGATCGGACAGGGCATCGAGTTCGACTATTGTTGCGTGCATGCAGCGCTTGCGATTCGCGCCGCAGGGTATGAGTCGATCATGGTCAATTGCAATCCGGAGACGGTGTCCACTGACTTTGATACGGCCAATCGCCTCTATTTCGAGCCGCTGACTGTGGAAGATGTTCTAGCAATCTACCGCAAGGAAAAGCCGGAGGGAGTGATTGTGCAGTTTGGCGGGCAGACTCCCCTGAACATCGCCAATGAATTGCAGGCGAACGGCGTGAAGATTCTGGGAACCAGTCCGGAAGCCATTGATTTGGCTGAAGACCGTGACCGCTTCCGCAAGATCATGGAGGAACTCGGGATTCCCCAGCCGGAGTCCGGCATGGCCAGCACCGAGGAGGAGGCACTCGAAATCGCTTCCAGAATCGGATATCCTCTCATGGTGCGTCCTTCCTATGTGCTCGGCGGTCGAGGCATGCGGATCGTGTTGGATGAGCAGATGCTCCGGCAATACGTCGATGCGGCGGTCGAGATTTCCCCGGATCGTCCGCTCTTGATCGACAAGTTCCTTGACCACGCAATTGAAGCGGAGGCGGATGCCATCGCCGACGGAACCACAGCCTTTGTTCCGGCGGTCATGCAGCACATTGAGTATGCCGGAATCCATTCGGGTGACTCGGCATGCGTGATTCCTCCGGTCCTTTTGCCGAAGGAGCATGTGGATACGATCATCGATTACACCAAACGCATTGCGGAGGCATTCAAGGTGTGTGGTCTGATGAATATCCAATACGCGATTTGCGGAGGAAAGGTCTATATTCTGGAGGCCAATCCCCGTGCGTCCCGTACGGTTCCGTTGGTTTCGAAGGTTTGCAATACCTCAATGGCCCGGATAGCCACAGAAATCGTTCTGGGCAAACGTTTGGACGAGTGCGGCCTCGAGCGCAAAAACATCCCCTACTACGGAGTGAAGGAGGCGGTGTTTCCTTTTACCATGTATCCGGAAGTGGATCCCGTGCTCGGCCCCGAGATGCGGTCCACCGGGGAAGTGTTGGGGCTTGCCGACACCGCAGGGATGGCATTCTTCAAGTCGCAGGAAGCCGCCAAGCAACCCTTGCCGCTTGAAGGTACGGTTCTGGTCACGGTTTCGAACCGCGACAAGGAAGATGTGCTGGATGCCGTGAAAGGATTCCGGGATCTTGGGTTCAAGATCCGGGCGACCGGAGGCACGACCCGGTTCCTCCAGGAAAACGGGATTGAAGCGGAGTCGATCCTCAAGGTGCATCAAGGGCGCCCCAACATCGTGGATGCGATCATGAATGGAGAGATTCAGTTCGTCATCAACACTCCGGCGGGGAAGAAGAGCGAATACGACGATTCCTACATTCGCAAAACTGCCATTCGCTATGGGGTATCCTATATCACAACCACAGCAGCGGCCAGCGCCGCTGTGGAGGGAATCCGGCAGCGTCGCAACGGGGCTTACACGGTAAAGTCGCTGCAGGATTATCATCGCGATATTGGTTGATTGTTCCATCGATTCTTTCCCAAGCATCCGTGTTTTCGGCCTTCCTGAAGGCTGAGATGCGGATGTGTGCGGTTGAAATCCTCAATCCGATACTCTATGTTCTCTGCAACGAACTATGAAAATTGCCCGTGTGTTGAGTGAGAATCGGCGTCTCTATGCCGCAAGCCAGGATGGCAAACGGTTTTTTGAAATCCGGGGGAGTCTCCTGCATTCCTGGGAGGTGAGCGATACGGAGGTTGTGCCGGAGCGTCTGCTCGCACCGGTTGATCCGGTTCAGATTCTGGCCGTTGGCGTAAATTACCGGGCTCACGCAGAGGAAATGGGCACGTCGTTTCCTGCGTATCCGGTGATCTTCATGAAGGGCGTGAGTTCACTTCTCGATCCGGATCAGGCGATTCGCATTCCGGAGTATCTGGGGAGTGATCAGGTCGACTACGAAGTCGAATTGGCGGTGCTCATCGGCCGGACCTGCAAGAACGTGACCGAGGACCAGGCCCTCGACTATGTGTTGGGCTATACGGTCGCCAATGATGTGACGGCCAGAGACTGGCAGAAGCAGTGGGGTGGTGGACAGTGGTGCCGTGCAAAATCATTCGACACGTTTTGTCCGGTTGGACCATGGCTGGTCACCCCGGATGAGATCCCGGATCCAAACGCGCTTAACCTTTGTAGCCGGGTGAACGGTGAAAGCCGTCAGAACAGCTCCACGGCAGACATGATTTTCAAAGTCTCCAGGTTGATCGCTTTCCTGAGCGGAAGCACGACCCTGCCTGCCGGTACGTTGATTCTTACGGGAACGCCGCCGGGAGTCGGCATGGCGATGAATCCACCCCGTTTTTTGGTCCCGGGCGATCGTGTTGAGGTCGAGATATCGGGCATTGGCGTGCTTTCCAATCCGGTTGCGTGGGAAAGCGCAATGATTTGAGGTGCTTGCCCGGCAAGCAGTATGGCTGATGGGCACTCTTTCGGACTAAGACTGGCGGAAATGGGAGGGTTGTTCAGTCCATCGGATCATCCGAAGGCGGCGGCAAGAGCTTGAGAGTGCAAGACAGCACCCGTTTGTCATCGGCTTCCTGAACCGTGATCATCATGCGTCCCATCCCAAGGGTTTCACCGGGTTCTGGAATGCGGCCGAGTTCGGCTACGACCAACCCGCCAAGGGTGGAAACATCGTCGTTGTCGATCTCGATGTCGAGGACCTCTTCGAGTTCATGAATGGGTGCGAGCCCGGACACCCTGAAGTAGTCTTTCTTGATCCGGATGATCATGCGTTCCTCACCCCGGTCGAACTCGTCCTGAATGTCGCCGACCAGCTCTTCGAGGATCCGTTCGAGCGTGATGATACCGGCAACTCCGCCGAACTCATCCTGAGCGAGTGCCATGTGAATGCGTTTGGACAGAAGGGTTTGAAGGGCGGTGTCGAGCGGAAGATCGAGATCAAAGCGGATGATGTCGCGCCGGATCTTGCGAAGGTCAAGCTTCTCGAGGGACCCGCGGAATCGGAAGATGTCTTTGATGTGGACGATCCCGATGCAGCTATCCAGATCCCCTTCGCATAGCGGGAAGCGGGTGTGCCCGGTTGTCTTGGAAAGGTCAAGGTTGTCTTTGAGCGGATCATTCAGATCGAAATACTGCACCTGATTCCGTGGGAGAAGGACATCGTAGACCGTCAGGTCATTGAGGCCCAGCGCATGGGCCACGATCTTTTCCGTCACGGGGGTCATGTCGGGATCGTCGATATCGAGTGCCGAGATCTGCAACTCGTGATCCAGCGGTTCTAAAGGCGGATGGGGCGATCGGATGATCAGCTTGCGCACGAGGCAATCCATGGCATCGGCAAGCTTGAGCGCAGGATGGGCAAGCCAAGCGGCAATCGGCATGAGCGCTTGCGCAAGGAATAGAAAAGGCGAAGGATGGCGAATGGCCAAGGTGCGGGGCAGCAGTTCCATCGCCCAAAGATGCAAGGCTAAGCCGATACCTGCAGAAATCACCGACCCAAGAGCGATGACCCAGTTGATCGAGCTGTTGAGATCCCACCGGACAAAGAGGAAGGCGACAATCCATCCGAATGCGGCCGCATTCACCAGAGCGAATACCGGATAGAGCAACCTGAACAACCGATGGTGCGGATGGGAACTCCTCACCCATTCAATGAGTGTGCGCCAGCGAGCGCGTTCCTGATCAATCGGTGCCCGCATGGAGCGGTACCGCATGTCGATAAGCGCCGCCCGGGTTCCATTGAAAATAAACAGCATCAGGCTTCCAAACGCCCAAGCCATCGCAACCAATGTGGCAAGATTGTCAGGCGCGTTCACAGGATCGGAACTGGGTGGTTGGATAATCGGAACCCGGAGTCCGGAACCCAAATGAACCAGGTGTCAAAATGATTCGGCATGGAAGGACGCATTGTTGGCTCAGAGGCAGTTTGGCAAGGCATCCAGAAAACGCTGGTTTTCTTCTTTTGTCCCAACGCTGACCCGCATCATTCCTTTCAACCCGGATGGAGCGACCGAGCGCACAATGACGCCCCGGCCGAGAAGCGCGTCACACGTTTTCGCGGGATCCGGAACCTTGACGAGGTAGAAATTGGTCTGTCCGAAAACGGCATCCAGTCCAAGCCGCTTCAGTCCTTCCTGAACCTGCAAGAGCCCATCCCGGTTGAGCCGGATGCTCCGTTCGACGAATGCTCGGTCATCCAATGCGGCCAATGCGGCTTTCTGAGCGAGGACACCCACGTTGAACGGTTGACGGGTGCGTTGGAGCAGGCTGATCAGCGCAGGGCTGCCCATTCCGTATCCGACCCTGAGACCGGCGAGCCCATATACTTTGGAAAAAGTGCGCAGGACGATCAAGGGACGATTCGCGAGGATTTCGGGAACCAGATCCGGTTGTTCATCCAAATACTCCGTGTAGGCTGCATCCAGGCAAAGCACGACGTTCTCCGGGATGGCCCGGATCATTGCGCGCAACTCATCCGCGCTGTTGTGGAGGGGAGTCGGGTTGTTTGGACTCGAAATGCAGACCATCCGGGTGTTGGCGTCAATTGCCGCTAGCATGGTTTCGGTATCATGCTTGAGCCCGGGCATCGCAATCTTGCGGGCGTCCGCACCGAAGTGGTAGGTGACCAAGGGATACACCGCGAAAGGAAACTCTCCCATCACGACATTTGTTCCTGGCTCAAGCAGTGCCTGTCCGAGAAACTCAATGATCTCGTTGGATCCGTTTCCAATAATGAAATGGTCCCTCGTCAGTCCATGTATGGCGGCCAGCTTGCCGGTGAGATCCCATGCGCCCCCGTCAGGATAGAGATGAACATGCGGGGCTTCCCTGACGATGGCCTCTACTGCTTTCGGAGATGGACCCAGCGGATTCTCATTGGATGCGAGCTTCACGATACGTGAAGGATCGAGTCCCCGTTCTCTCGCCACCAGCTCGATGGGAAGCCCTGCCTGATAAATGGGAGTGGTGTCCACCCGATCTCTTGCCCGAATATTCATGATGTAAATTCAACATGCTAGCATACCCGCAGATGAATTCAATCCTAGACAATGCAGAGAGGAAGAACTGGGCATTGGTAGAAAACCGCCTCCCTGTATGCATTAACGTCGTGAATTGCTGAAGTGCCTCGCAAAGCACATTCAGGCGACGGTGTCGAGGAGGGTGCCAAGGTTTTCATTCATCACCTTGATCACTTTTGCGTTGGCCTCGAACATGTATCGGGCTCCAAGCATCTCGACAAAGTTCTTCGCATCAATCTCACCCCCGGCGATGCGGATCGCCGCGGAATTCATTTGCTCCGTGGCCTTTCGCATCCCCGAGAGGGGGATTTCGATGCCGGAGCGGGCAAATGCTGTGGATGAGATGGGATTCATGCTGCCCTAATAATCGGCATGAGCAGCGCTTTCTTGACCGGTTTTCACCTGCTTTTCGCATAGTGGAGCGTTTTACATCATCCCGATAGACGAAATCGAACTCAAGTGGCCTTATCAAAGGCGATTGCGGAAGGAACGCATCGGGCGGGACCCGTAACTGTTTTAAGAAGCCGGTCGGATTCGAGTGTGATTTCTGAGTGGCGGGAAATGATCTGTCCCAGGTAACTAAAGAAGAAAACCTCCGGCTCCTGCGCACATTCCCACCAGAACGATCGCCGGACACTTGCCAAACTGAAGGAGCACGTAGGCTGCGCTGGCGAAAATCAGTGTCTTTGCGTCGGACACGGCCGAAGAGAAGACCGGATGGATGAGAGCTGCGATGAGAATACCCACCACTGCAACGTTAGCACCTGTCAGGGCGGCTTGGGCATCGGGTCTCAAACGTAACTTCTGCCAGTGAGGCATGGCGCCAAGCACCAGCAGAAAGGATGGGGTCAGGATGGCCAGCAGACAGAATAGGCCTGCCAACCACCCGGGTCCATTGGGTTGAACCATTGACCCGAGGTAGGCGGCGAACGTGAAGAGTGGGCCCGGAAGTGCCTGGGCAGCGCCATATCCGGCCAAAAAGGTATCCTGATCAAGCCAGCCCCGCCCCACAGTTGCGGTTTCGAGTAGCGGGAGCACAACATGCCCTCCTCCGAAAACCAGCGACCCGGTCCGGTAGAACTCATTTCCCATGGAAATCCAGCGACTAGAGGATGTGGCGTCGAGCAGCATGAATGCGCCCATCCCCACTGCGAAGAGCGCGAGCCAGAGCCAGGAGGCCCGCGTCCCGTTGGTTGGATCGGGGGCGTCGGCAGGTAATGGATTGGCGGGTGTTGAATTTTTGGAGATTGCCTTGTAGGCGGCCCAGGATAACAGCATCGCCACCGCAATCACCATCACCTGACTGAGGGCCGTGCCTGCCAGCAGCACAATAGTTGCCGAGATCAATGCACCCGTCAGATGAACTGCCCCGGGGCACAGCTTGCGGGCCATGGTCCAAACCGCATGCGCGACCACCGCGAGCGCCGCGATCTTGAGGCCGCGAATCCACCCGTGCCCCGCGTCGAGGTAGGCCATGCCACTCGCGAATCCAAGCATGATTAGCGTCGAAGGCAGGGTAAATCCTGCCCATGCACCAAAGGCACCAGGAATGCCTCCGCGGATATGCCCTATCGCAAAACCCACCTGACTGCTGGCGGGCCCGGGAAGAAACTGGCAGAGGGCGACGATGTCCGCGTAGTCCTTTTCCGATAACCACTTGCGGATGCTGACGATTTCCTTGTGGAAGTATCCCAAGTGGGCAATCGGGCCCCCAAACGAAGTCATCCCGAGTTTGAGAAACACAAGGAAGGGCTCCAGAAAGGGATGATTCCGATCCGGCTCCAATGGCCGGATCATGGACGCATCGGAAATGCCCAGTTGTTTCTCCGGAGGCTTCACGAGGTCACACTGAAACGGGGAAAGGGGATAGTTCAAGCAGGAGAGTGGAATCGTGATGGGTCCATGGCGGAAGTTATCTCTCAAAAGCAGGTTCGGATTGATCCTGAGGTGATTCCGGATACGGAAACATGTATGTGCTGTGGTTCCGCCGGTGCGGTTCGGCAGTGTGCTTTCGAAAATCTCATGACAGACACAGACGCCGCATTTCAGACGCTAGCCGTGGCGATCACGGGAGGCACCTTTCTGACTGTTCTTTCGCGCAAGTTTGCGTTGCCGACGATTGTCCTCCTTTTCGGAGGGGGGCTTGCCTTCGGGCCATCCGGATTGGGATGGATCGATCCGGTGAGTGTGGAGGGTATCCTTCCAGCGTTGGTTTCGCTTGCGATTGGTATCATCCTGTTTGAGGGAGGGCTTACGCTTGAACCCCGCGACTATCTGCGATCTCCAGTCGTGATCAAGCGGTTGTTGACCATCGGAGCACTTGTGACATGGGTGGGATCCGCTGCGGCTGTCCGCTTCGTTTTTGAGGCATCCTGGGAGGTGAGTCTATTGGCTGGGAGTCTCGTCATTGTGACCGGCCCGACCGTCGTTATTCCCTTGCTCAAGCGGCTGCGCCTGGTTCCCCGGGTGGCTTCGATCCTGCATTGGGAAGGGGTGATGATCGATGCGATTGGAGTGTTTCTCGCCGTGCTCTGTTTTGAGCTTGTGGTGGTTCAGCACCCGTTGGCGGCATTATCGGGTTTCGCGATGCGCATTGCGGTGGGTGGAGCGATCGGGTTGGGTGGCGGTTGGCTTATCCAGCGTGCCCTTGAGAAAAACTGGGTTCCGGATAACCTCATCAATCCTTTTGTGCTCGCATGCGCGGTTGGGCTGTTTGCTCTTGCGGAGTGGTGGATCCACGAGTCCGGCCTGCTGGCTGCCACGCTTGCCGGAGTGTGGGTGGCGCGTCGCCGATCCACGAGTGTGCGGCAACTCCGCACCTTCAAAGCGGAGCTGAGCGATCTGCTGATCGGAACCCTCTTTCTCCTGTTGGTCAGTCGGCTTGATCTGCGTTTGTTCGCCAGCGAAGGGCCGAGACTGCTTCTCGTGGTATTGGTGGTTATGCTGATTGTCCGTCCACTCAATATTCTCTTCAGCACAGTCGGTGCGGGCTTGGGCTGGAAAGAACGGGCTTTTTTGGGATGGGTCGCGCCAAGGGGTATTGTTGCGGCTTCGATGGCTTCATTGTTTGCCTTGCAGCTCAGTAAAAATGAGCGATTCCAGGAGGAGGCGATGTTGCTTGAAATGTTTACGTATTCCGTGATCTGCGGAACGGTGGTGGTTCAGGGGCTTTCCGCCGGATGGATGGCAAAATGGTTGGGTTTGAACCGCCCTCCTGCCAAAGGTTGGCTGATCGTGGGGGCGAACAGGATGGGAAGATCCCTTGCCTCCGAACTGATGCGCCAGGGAGGCGAGGTCATGATCATGGACGTCAACCAGCGTAACGTGCAAACCGCGATGGAGGAGGGGATTCCCGCAATCCATGGCGATGCCAGGGATGTGGATACGTGGGAAACGGACGAGCGCTTCGGGGCATTTGGGCACATGCTGGCGTTGACCGACAATGCTGGACTGAATCAGCTTCTGGCGACGACATGGGCACCCCTTCTTGGCCGCAAGGTTGTTCATGCATGGAACAGTGGCCGGCACAAGGCCGATGTTGCGGACCGGTTTGCCTCCTTGCCCAGACCGAGTGTGCTCTCCGAGGAAATCCGGAACGGGGCCGCCGCGTTTGTGGTGGCCAATCAGGCCGCGATGCCGCAGGCAGTTGCCTTGTTTGGAATCACTCCTGACGGGATCAAGACGGTGTCGGAGGATCCACTTCCCGAGGGGACTCCACATCTGTTTCTGGTTCGAAGTGGCGGCTATCTGGATCGGGCGATTGAACGTGGAAGCAGGATTCAGGTTTCGTGTGATTCCCTGAATGCGCTCAACGAGCTCCTCATCGAGGAGGCGTTGCGTTGCGAACCGCGCCTCTCGCGTGAGCAGTTGCGATCCGATTTGCTTGCTCAGGAAAAGCTTATGCCTCCGTTTTTGGGCCATGGAGTGGCGGCCCCGCACGCTTTCAGCACGCAAGTCGCCCGACGGATTTGTGTTTGTGCGGTAATCAAACCTGCGCTTGAGATTCCGAATCTGGATGAGCCGGTTCACACCGCATATTGCATTATCAGTCCGGCCGGGGATCCGGAAGGGCACCTTGCCACCCTGGCGGAAATTGCGAAGAAGCATTACGATTCAGGGGGGGGCCGGATTGATCGCTTGCCAAACTTGGTTGACAAGCCGGTCTCAGATTGTGTTTTGGACATGACATATCGGGTTTTCCGGCATATAGGAAGACCGCCCTAAGATCCATTCATGAAGACCCTGTCCATCCTGATTCCCGTGTTCAATGAGGAAGGCACGATTGCCCGCCTCATCGAAGCGGTGAGGCGTGTGGACATTGGGGATGTACGTAAGGAGATAGTGGTGGTGGATGACGGATCTTCGGATGGGACGGTGGCCGCACTCGAAAAAGTTCCGGATATCGTCTTGCTCCGGCACGGCAAGAACCGTGGAAAGGGTGCTGCGATCCGCACTGCGATAGGTCAGGCCACAGGAGATGTGATTATCATCCAGGATGCGGACATGGAGTACGATCCGGGGGATTACCCTTCTCTCATTCAGCCCATTTTGGATGGGCAGGCCAAGGTCGTGTATGGGTCCCGGCGTTTGCGGAAAACAAACAAGCAACATTCGGGTATCTTTTTCTTTTTCGGCGGGGTTGGTCTTACCTGGCTCACCAACTTCCTCTACCCGGGTGCCGGCATTACCGATGAACCTACCTGTTATAAGACCTTTGAAGGTGACCTCTTGCGCAGTATTCCCCTGAAGTGCGAACGCTTCGAGTTTTGCCCGGAGGTGACGGCGAAGGTTCTCAAGAGGGGCCATCGCATCGTGGAGGTCCCGATTTCCTATTTCCCCCGGCATTCGGACGAGGGAAAGAAGATCAAGTTGCGGGATGGGATCGAAGCGATCTGGACGCTGCTGAAGTACCGGTTTGTGGATTGACATCGGGTGGGGCTTGTTGGATTCGGAAGCATGGATCATTCGGAAAACGGTAACAGCTCGCCCACACTTTCTTCGAAGGGATGGAGGGGTGCACGATTCTGGAAATGGCACCTTCTGGTGGTCCTCCTATTGATCGGGTTCACCGTTTATACCCGGCTTTTGTTTGTGCCCGAGATCGGAACATACGGCGATGACACCCACAAGTGGTTGCATGCCAAGATGTTGAATGGCGAAATTCCTTTGTCGGAATGGATCTGGGATCACCACACTGCCCGGACGGCGATCATGGGGGTGACCTGGTTTGTGCAGGCATTGACGGGATCCGGGCCGATGGCGTATTTTGTTCCCGGAATGGTGGCTTGTCTGGGCATTGCCCTTAGCCTCTACTTCCTCGGATCACGGTTGTTTCACCCGTTGGTCGGTCTGCTGTCGGCACTCGCGCTTCTGACATGGACTCCGGACATGTTCTATCAGCTTATGCCTTCGCCTTTCATGAGCTGGTTCTCGCTGATGGCTTTGCTTTTCCTGCTCAAGGCAACGGGAATTGGGCAGGGAAGCTGCGATCAAGGACCTGCTGCTGGTCCGGCTCGCCCTTTGTGGGCTTGGGTGTCCGCAGTGGCCGTTTTCCATTTTCTTGCCTACCTCTCCTGGATCGGTGCGCTGTTTTTTATGCCGGTGTTTGCGTGGATTCTTTGGCGCAAGACCGGATGGAAGCCGGTGTTGTTGTATGCCGGAATCATGGCAGGCCTGTATGTGACCGAAACCTTCCTCTACGCTCTTGCCGCCGGGATCCCGTTTGGTCGACTCGAGATCATTTCGTGGTATCATATGACGGATATGGAACGGTTCCAGCCCGTGTTTCTGGATCTATTCCGTCGCTTCAATTTTCTCTATGGATACCCGAGGAAGGTGATCCTGCCGTTTTTGGCGATGCTGCCTTTCATGCTGTTGGCTTGGCGTCGCTTACCCGAAGGCATGAAGGCATTGTTGCTCACGGCGATGTGTTTTCTCTTTTTCCTGACCTTCAGCATCACGAGCATTTCGCCAGTGCGCCCTTTTCTTCTTCACACTCAGCCGCGATACGCCTATCCCGCGTATCCTCTGGTGTTGGCGATCTTCTCTGGATTAATCGGAATCGTTGTCCGGGCATCCTGCAGTTGGATCGATAAGCGCTTCACACCGAATGGCCTTGTGCGTTGGGGGATTCCGGTGGCTGCCATCGGGATGACCGGGTGTTTTGTGTGGATTAATGCGTTTCACCGGTTCGACGGTTACTCCTGGGCGGATCGGAAGTTGCAATTGTCCCGGCAGCATGTGTTTGCGAGCATGGCCGATGAGAAACAATGGCCGGTCATTCAGTTGGGTCGGTCCACCCCGAAGGCTTTGAAGTATTATGCGGACATTCTTCTGGACCGTAATACTTCCGATGGATCGGCGCGGCCGACTCCTCCCATGCGTTATGTTATGCTCCACGCTCGGCCCGCATGGGTGATGTTGCCGGAATCAGTGGTTCTTCCGGAAGGCGTAGAAGAGCCCTTCAATTTGGAATCCCACTATCATCGGGATTTGGCGGTTTTTGTCAGTCAGTTTCCGTTCCGTATCAGCGTGGGTTCCCTGATGCAGGTGGGAATCTCGCCCAGGGCAACCGGAGGACGCAAGGTGAGGATGAATGTTCCGGAGGCGATGGGTCCGATCGAATGGCTGTTGGATGAACCACGTTTTGCTGCTGGTGGGATGGCGTTGGACGTGGAGGAGCTTAGCAAGGAAGGCTCGCCCTGGCCGCGTAACTCTATTGGCGCACTGGCAGAAGGCTTGCCTGTGTTGGATGGGTGGGATTCGCGGGGTGGACACGGTGTCGGCGAACTGTCTTTGCGGTTCAGGATGCCAGAAAAAATCCCGACGGGATCGTTTGTCGGGACGCTGATCCAGACCGGAGCGGTGGCAGACGGTTTTCAGATGCGTTGGATTGATTCCTCCACGGGTGAACCTGTTTTTGAGATGAATGGAGTTCCGGTGATCGAATCGGAGTGGCTCCTCATCAAGTTGCCATCCTCTTACCTTCAGGGTGGGCAGGAGTTGGATTGGATTATTTCAGACACAAAGCCTGATTTCGGCGCTTGGATCGGGGTCAGTGGACCGATGTTGGTTGCTCCAATTAGCCCAAATTGAAGGACTTCATCCTCCCGTATCCGGAATTTTCCCCTATAGCGGAACGCATGAGTGTCCCCGCATTCGATTATCCATCGGGTCATTCCAGTGAAGGCGATAAGTCCGCTGTCATCTACTCCATCGTGGTATCATGCCAACGACACGGCATCGATCCCTTTGCCTACCTCAAGTATGTCCTCCAGAAACTCCCGTCCATATCAAATCAGGATGACCTCACTCCTCTGCTTCCAAACAATATTACCTTCTATCCAGATTTGATTACAATCCGTCACGGTTTGTGAATATTCCTACCCATCTCCCCTTTAGAAACCGTCACGGTTTTTATATACCCGCCAAGTCAAGTGGGTCCCATCTGGCGCGGAGGTCGTCGAAATCACCGCTCGCGACGGGCGCGTGCTTGAGGTCACCGGCACGGGTACCACCCCCTTGCGCTATGCCTACGCCACTACAGCTCCATCGGGCAACTCACCTCCGAGTCCTCCGCTACCACCGTCGGGCGCACCCTCACCCGTGTCTATGAGATCGACGGCCTCGTGCCCGGTCGCTCCATCGGATGGGACCTCCATACCCCGGATGATCCCGCGGACGAGCCCTCCCATTGGCAACGCTACGGCTTCGATGGGGCAGGGCGCTTGAACGCGGTCAGCTCCCCCGCAGGTGAATACAGCTACTCCTATGTGGAGCAGTCGCATTTGCTTGCCTCGGTCACCGGTCCGGTGCACACTGTCACCAACTCGTACGAATCCGGACGCGATGCGATGACCTCCAAGACCAACGCCGCTGCTTCAGGCACAGTTTCCCGCTTAAGCGCGAGGTATGACGCCCTTGGGCTTTCCGTGATGAGGACGGAGTTGTCATCGGGGGATGGGTTGGAAATGATTGGAGTGGAAACCGACGACAACCCCTTGGCGCCACAAGCGGGTTTGCTTCAGGATGCCTCCGGCGGTCATGGACCGATGTCCACTCCCTTGGTGTCCCCTTTGCAATCCCCACTTCTGCCATCCACCTCATTCACGGAAAGGGATGCGCGCTTTGAGGGCTCCACTCCCGGTGCTCCCGATCAAAAGTTGGAAGAAGAATCTTTTGCCTTCCTCTACGATGGTATCGGCAACCGCCTGACGGCCCGGAAGGGAACGGACTCCACCGCCTACACCCCCAACGCCCTCAATCAATACACCGACATCGACGGCATCGAGCCGGTCTATGACGCCGATGGTAACCTCTTCTCCGATGGCAAAAACCGCTTCCACTGGGATGCCGAGAATCGGCTGACATTGGTCGAGCCTCTCGTCGCAACCGAGGGCAGCAAGCGGCTGGAATTCAAATACGACTACATCGGCAGGCGCGTCAGCAAAAAGGTCTGGACCCATACCGGCGGCTCATGGACTGATACATCGACCACCGCCTTCGTCTATGACGGGTGGAACCTCATCGAGGAAGTTTCGACTTCCTCCCAAACCGCATCCATCAACCACTACACATGGGGCTTGGATCTGTCCCTCTCCCTCCAGGGCGCAGGCGGCGTAGGTGGCCTACTATCTGTGGTGTGCGCACCCTTTACCGAAAGCGGGTTGATCGGCGATTGGCTATTGCCTATTGGCTATGTGCCACTTGCCCTGAGCAACGTCGAAGGGGAGGCACCCTCCACCTTCCACTACACCTTCGACCTCAACGGCAACGTCTCCGAGGTCCTGGATGAGTCCGGCTCCATCGCCGCCCACTACGAATACGGCCCATTCGGCGAACTCACCCGCGAATTCCACTCTTCAAATTCTCACCTCTCACTTCTCACTTTTAACTTCAGCACCAAGTATTACGACGCAGAGTTGGAAACCTACTACTACGGCTACCGCTTCTACGACCCCTCCCATGGCCGCTGGCTCAACCGCGACCCGATTAATGAGCTGGGATCGATGGTGGTTCGCGGAAACCGGCACTTTGATGTAATACAAGAGAGGAATCTATACGCATTTGCAGGGAATGAAGCTGTGAATTTCTGGGATGTTCTTGGGCTGGCTTACTTTGCTTACCGGCCTCTTGGTGGAATTCTTGGTTGGGGTGGAGTCATCGGGAAGGGCCTAGATGACAAACAGAATACAGTAATGGGTCACGAGCAGCTGTTCTTTGAAGATGGAAAAACTCCGTCAAATCTCGGATTTTTTGATGATGGGACTACAAAAACGGAATCGGATACCAGCAAGTACAAGAGTCCTCACGATACAGGATGGAATGATTGTATAATGCGAATGGCAGCAAGCAATGTCTCTCTTCAAGACTATTGTTTACTTGGTAAACCAGGACCAACTAACAAGTTTAACTGCCAAGACTGGGCGGATGCCGTAAGAGTGGAATATCGAAAGCTAGTCGGTGATCGAAACGTTATTCAACAATGCTGTCCAACTTCGTCGGAGAAGGCTAAATGATCTTTCTATATTCAATCTTTTTTGCTCTTGGCACAATCGCATTCTTTTTGTTCGGTAAGATGGGCTTAGGTAAACGATTTCTAATTGGCTTTCTCGTTTTCGCAATTCCCAGCGTTTTATTCACGCTTGCTCTTGTGATTTGCGGAGACAAGCCAACGGAGGGAGCTCGAACAGTAACACCTGAGGAGTTGAGGAAGTTGGGAGACTAGGGCGACCGAAAGCTAGAGGTTAGTGGTGGGTCAAAGGGGTCAGTCCACGCATTCTAACAAAAGTTGCTTGCATGGGGAACCGAATGGGATGATTGGGTAAAGAGATGGCTCGGAAGGTAAGGATAGAATATGCTGGGGCATGCTACCATGGACGCGAAAGGGGTCAGTCCACGCATTCTAACAGAATTAGCTTGAGAGAACGCGAAAGGGGTCAGTCCACGCATTCTAACAAAATTGGCTTGCATGGAAGAACCGAATGGGTTGATTTGGTAGAGAGATGGCTCGGAAGGTAAGGATAGAATATGCTGGGGCATGCTACCATGTGATCAATCGTGGGAATTACCGCAGTTGGATCTTTGACAGCGAGGGAGCGCGGGTGAGCTTTCTGAAGTGTTTGCAGGAAGCATGCGAAGCGATGGGCTGGCGGTTGCATGCATGGGTATTGATGGGCAACCACTATCACTTGTGCCTGGAAACGCCGGAAGCGA
>JAPXRV010000037.1:0-27937 GCA_033813415.1 Opitutales bacterium
CTTTGGCCATGCGCAGGCTGGCCTCGGTTTCCTTGCGTTCGGTTATGTCCTTGTGGGTGCCGGCTATTCTCCATGCGCAGCCGTTGGCCCTCCGGAGGGCTTCTCCCCTGGAGAGCAGCCATCGCCAGGACCCGTCATTTGCGCGCATCCGGAATTCAATGCAGAAACGGTCGATCGTGCCAGCAAGGTAATCGGCGACATAGGATTGGACCTTGGAGAGGTCTTCGGGGTGGATCAGGTTTTGAAAGGACTCCCAGGAGTTGGCGATTTCGGCATCACTGTATCCCAGTTGTTCTTTCCATCGGGGTGAGAAATAGATCTCTCCGGTTTCGATATTGCAGTCCCAAACCCCGTCGGTGCTCCCGATCAGCGCGAGCCGATAGCGTTCGAATGTGTCGTTTTGCTCGCGGACGGCTTTTGGATCGGGTTCGGGTTTGATCAACAAGGTGGCAACAAGGTCGCCTCCCGGGGAGTGAGCCTGCGATTTGCAGGGACCTTTGAGCGGGATCGGGTATCCATCGAAGATTTCAGCCTTCGACCCATCACACACGGATGCGTAAAGGGAAACCCAATCGAGGGGTTCGTCCGGGAGGGATGGCCGCAGTTCGCTCCATTTTTTTCCGATGAAGACGGACGCCGGCATATCGCAGACATTGCGGAACGCGGCATTTGCCTCGAGAAACAGCAGGTCTTCCGGGAGCCCTTCAGGGGTGCGCAGAACTTTGCACAGCGCATAAGGCACTGGCACCTGCTGAAGAATACGCCTGTGGATATGGGCGTCCATGGGGACTGCTGCAAACGATGGGATAACGCGAACCGGCTGAATGGGACCGGATGGGAGATGATCGCAGTCCGGCCGGGCTTGGTCAAGCAAATCGGGGCTCGATGAAGGCTATATGAAGATATGGACAAATGCGGGATTTGCGTTTGACACAGGCTTGTACCGGGATGATTTGTGAAAACCATAGCGCTTGTTTCAATTTTGCGTGCGAACGGGCATATTCTATGGCCGGGCACGGGTTTTGCTTCATGCGGAAATCCAGTCGAGTCTTCATTCAGAGCATATGAAAGCTTTCAAGAGTGTCGTAGTGATGGCGGTGATGGTGGGTGTGCCAGGCATGGGTCCTGTCGCCAATGGAGAAAATGCCCTCCAGAACAACCTCAGTTTGATCGAACAGTGGGTTGAAGTCGAAAAGACGATTTCCCGCGAGAAAACGGATTGGGACCTGCAGCGCCAGTCGCTCAAGGATGTGGTTTCGGTCTATGAGAAGGAGCTGGAGATGCTCAATGAACGCATTGCGGATGCGGAGGCGCTCACCAGTTCTGCGGATTCCAAGCGCGAATCCTTGTTGGAAGAGCAAGGGCAGATCGCGAAAGCGGAGGCGGTGATAGAGCGCAGCATCGAGCTTCAAGAAGCCCTTATGCTGAAGGTACTGAAGCGTTTGCCTGAACCGCTCGTTCAGGAGATCCGGCCCCTGAGCCAACGGATTCCGGAGCCGGGGAAGAAGACCGTGCTTTCGCTTTCCCAGCGGCTTCAGAATATCGTGGGGATTCTCACACAAGTGGACAAGTTCAACACGACGGTTGAGGTGATCCCCGAGCAGCGTGATTTTGGCGATGGTTCATTTGTTGAAGTCAGCACCCTTTACCTTGGCTTGGGCGCCGCATTTTATGCGGACAAATCCGGGCGGCATGCCGGTGCCGGAACCGTGTCGGAGGACGGGGTCTGGACATGGGAGCCCCACAACGATTGGGCCCCTGCAATTCAGGCTATGATCCGTATGTATCAGGGAGCCACCAATGAGATCCGTTTTGTGCCGATGCCGGTGGAAATCCAGTGAGCGCCATCAACCCAGCAATTTCAGTGATCATGAAACCAATTTTCTGTGCAGGCTTGTTCGTGCTGATAGCGGGATCCTTACAGGGTCAGGTGCTGTCCCAGCTCGAAACATCGGTTAAGAAGGACTTGGATACGTCCGTCCGTGAACTTGCGGCGATCCGGGATTCGATCAAGGAGGAGAAGATTCCACTGGCCCAGCGGGTCTCGGAGCTCGAGGCCGAGCTTCGACAGAAACGAAGGGAGGTGGAGCGTATTCAGCGCCTTCGGGATAACGCTTCAGTGGATTTGAACCGGCTCGAGGATAACGTGAAATTGAGGCGCGAGCAGATCGACTACATGGCAAATCTCGTGTCAGAATATGGACGCGCATTTGAGGTTCGCCTGGATCTTTCGGAGTCCCAACGCATGAAAGGCGAATTTGAGCGTTTCGACGACATATCCAATAACTCGGAATTGAGCAAGGCGCAGAAGCTGGAGGCGCAGATAGGGATCATTGAGACTGCGCTTAAACGGGTGGATGATTTGGTTGGTGGAACCATTTTTGAGGGTAGGGCGGTTACGCCGGCTGGTGTCTACGAGGAAGGGAGCTTTGCGATTCTTGGACCCAGTGTGTATTTCGCCAGTTCCCAATCGGAGGTGGCCGGGCTTTCGCTTTCGGCCGGTTCCCTTGAGCCGAGCGTATTCCCGCTCGGGCCGGAATTCGACGCCGGGATCCGCGATATGATCAAGAACGGCAAGGGCGTGGCCCCGGTCGATGTGACCCTCGGAAATGCGCTGGCCTTGAAACGTGAGGAGCAAACGATCATCCAGCACATTCGGGCAGGGGGCATCTGGATGTATCCCATTCTCGGATTTGCGCTTGTCTCATTCCTGACCGCCATCTTCAAGGCATTTGAAATCTATGGAGTGAAGATGCCGCCGCATGGTGCGTTGCATGAGATCCTCCAGCCGCTCAATGCCGGAAATGACGCTGAAGCCCGTGCCCGCGCCCAGGCGATTGATGGTCCCGCTGGCAAGATGCTGCTGGATGCCGTCATTCACGCGGATGAGTCGAAGGAATTGGTTGAGGAAGTCATGTATGAAAGCATGATTGAGGTGCAGCCCAAGCTGGAGCGTTTCCTCCAGTTCATCGCGGTTACTGCTGCCACCGCACCTTTGCTCGGGCTCCTGGGAACCGTTACCGGTATGATCAATACCTTCAAGCTCATCACCATTTTCGGAACCGGCGATGCCAAGAGCCTCTCGGGCGGGATTTCCGAGGCCTTGATCACCACTGAGTTCGGTCTGATTGTTGCGATCCCCGCACTCATCCTCCATGCGCTGCTGTCCAGGCGGGCACAGGGAATTCTCGCCAATATGGAGCGGCTCGCGGTATCATTCGTGAATGGAATGAACCGGAAACATTGACAACTTTTGTCACACCAATACCAATGGATGGCGCCTACAGTGGGTCTCAGGGGTTCATCGCCGATACCGTTGCCCTTTGGGTTTCGGGCGGATGGCTGATGGTGCCGCTCGCCCTGATTGCATGCCTGATTTATTGGACGGCATTTTCCGCCTTTTTCTATTTCTCGGGGCATCGCTTTTATCGCGTTCCAAGGGAGCATTTGGTGAAGTGGGTTCTCAACCCGATTTTGGCCACCGGAGAGATACGCGACATCATTGACTACACCCAATCCGATGTGCGGACCCCCGCTGATGTGCGCAGCCGCTTCGGCGAGATCCTCAATGCCTATCTTGCCCGTCTGGACCGTCAGCGAGCCTTTCTTTACGTGCTCATCGGCACGGCTCCACTCATGGGGTTGTTGGGGACCGTTACTGGCATGCTTTCGACCTTTCAAAGCATGTCAGCAGGGGGACGCACCGACACCATTGACCTGATTGCCGGGGGTATTTCCGAGGCATTGATCACCACTCAGACCGGGCTCGTGATTGCGATCCCAGCCTACATCATTGCGTATTTGGTCCTCAAACGTCGCAACGAGTTGGAAGCTTGTCTCACCAGCTTGGAGACCATGACGGTTCAGTTGATTGAGAAACGCCAGAAACAGCCCGATATTTCATAAGCCATGAGACGCCGCCGCATTTTCGCAAACGGGAGCAAAGGAACCGAGGATATCAATATCTCGCCCCTGATTGATATGGTTTTCATATTGCTCATATTTTTTATTGTGACTACCGTGTTTGTCGAGGAAACCGGTGTGGAGGTGACGAAGCCGCAGGCGGCAAGCGCTTCGCAGCTTGAGAAAAACAGCATTCTGATCGCCATCACCGCCAACGGAAACGTGGTTTATGGTGGGCGCGATGTAGGGGTGAATGGCGTACGTGCGGTGGTCCGGCGGCTCATTCAGGAGGACGCAAAAATGCCGGTGATCATTCAGGCGGATGAGAGTGTGCCCACGCGGCTATTGGTGCGGGTGATTGACGAGGCCAAATTGGCTGGAGCCCAGAGCGTGAACATCTCAACTGAGAAACGTTGATTCCGGGATCAGGTATGACGCCGCAACCATTTCAGGGGGAGAATTTCCAAGTTCCGAAGCATCGGGGACTATGGATTCGTGTGGCGATCGCCACCTTCCTTACTGCATTGGCGATTTTTGCGGTGCTTCCGATCACCCAATTGATTTCGGGAGACCCACGGGATCGGCTTCAGATCCGGTCGGTTGACTTGGCGCTTCCACCTCCACCTCCACCTCCTCCGGAGCCTCCGCCTCCGCCCGAGGAAGATCGTGAGTCGGATCAGCCCGAATTGGAAAGCCCGCCCCAACAGCTCGATCTGAGTCAGTTGGAAGCCGCCCTGAATCCGGGAATTGGAGGGGCCATGGCCGCCTTCAGTTTCGATTCGTTTGCGGTGGCTCCAGACATCCAGGCTGAGTTGCAGATATTCGGGATATCGGATCTCGACAAGAGACCTTCCCGACTGCGCGTCATCCAGCCGCAGTTTCCTCCCGATTTCATGGCACGCGGCCCAAAGGGGGTGGTGCGTGTCAAGATCATGATTGATGAGACCGGTGCTGTGAGTATCATGGAGGTCGTTGAAGCGACCCATCAGGATGCGGTGCAGCCAGTGCGTCAGGCTCTTGTGCGCTGGCGTTTTGAACCACCATTGAAGGATGGACAGCAAGTGAAAGCTTTCTACATCCAGCCGATTGAATACGATTATTCGAACTAGAAACCGATGACCCACTATCGAGTTATGAGCTGCGCCCGATTGTTCCGATTTGTTTTGCCTACCGTATGTGCCTTTTGTGGGGTCATGTGCTCCGTGACTTTCGTGGAGGCGCAAACCTATCCGCTCAGTGAAAACCGCTGGGATAATCCTGAGTTTGTGAAGCGTTTTTTAGGGAGCTATGGAGTTCTGACTGATCGGGAGCCGCAGATCACCACCAAGGAGGCGGATCTCTTCAAGACCATTGCCGATCTTCATGGGGCAGGGCAGGCCGAGCAGGCAATCACGACCTTGCGTTCCGCGATCACGCCGGAATCCAGTGCGGCACTCCAATACACGCTCGGTAACCTCTTGTTGCAGGGCGGAGATACCGATGCGGCGGTCACGGCATACAAGGAAGCCATACGCAAGTTTCCGAATTTCACGAGGGCCTACAAGAACCTCGGTCTCGCCTACGTGCACAGTCAGCGCTATGAGGACGCCGCCGGGATCTTTGCCAAGGCTGTGGAGCTGGGCAACTTCGATGGCGATACGATGGGCCTTCTTGGATACTGTTACCTGAACATGGATCTGGTGGAGTCTGCCCTCGATTCCTACCGGATTGCGGCTGTGTTGTCCCCCAAGAACAGGGACTGGGCGGTCGGCAAGGCCACTGCCTTACAGCGTGCGGGCATGTATCGCGAAGCGATCGCCCAGTTTGAGGAGCTGATACTCCGCTATCCGGACACCAAAGCATATTATTCGGCCGCTGCAAATGCGCATTTGGCCATGGGTGAGGACCTCAAGAGCGTCGCCTACCTTGATCTGCTTCGGAGACGCGGGGATGCGGACAACAGTGTTTTGATGCTTCTGGGTGATATTCTGGTGAATAATCAGATGTATCAACAGGCCGTATCCGTCTATTCTGATGCTTTGGGCAAAGCAAAGGACTCCGACCTTGATCGCATCCTGCGCTTTGTGCGTGCACTTTCGTATCAAGGTGCGAATGAGGAAGCCCGCGGGTTTGTGGATCTCATCCGCAAGTCATCTGTGCGCCTCGATACGGCGAAGGAGAGCCAGTTGCTCAACATGGAATCCCAGATTGCGTTGGCGCTTGGTGACTCAGAAAAGGCTGTTGCGGTGCTGGAGGAATTGACCCGCAGTGATCCGCTCAATGGTGAGGCGTTGCTGCTGCTGGGTGGTCACTATTTCGAGTCTGGCGACAACGAACGTGCAGTGTTCTATTTCGAACGTGCCGAAAAGCTGGATGCCCACAAGGTCGACGCCTTGGTGCAGCTCGCCCGCGTGCGGGTGGCTCAAAGCCGCTTTGATCAGGCCGTGCGCCTGCTCAGGGAAGCGCAGGCCGCCAAATTCCAGCCGCATGTCGCGGATTACCTGGCCGCAGTTGAAAATGCCCTCAAGGCTTCGCTCTGATATTGTATCGGTTTGTCGTTGGCTTACTGCAGGCGGTTCGTATAGTAGGAACCAAGGATGATGCCATTTAATGGATCAGCATCCTTCAGTGTTTCCCCCGAACCCCTTAGTCTTGATGCGATATTTCCCCCGACGATACATGTTCTGCATGGGCGTTTCGATGGCTCTGCTCTTTGCAGTTACTTCCCTTTCCGCCCGGTTTTTTCCGGTCCACGACTATGGGGCGATGGGAGATGGTGAATCATTGGATTCGGATGCTATCAACGCGGCGATTATGGCGGCGGCGGAAGCAGGCGGGGGCACCGTGGTATTTCCGGCAGGGGACTACCTCAGTTATTCCATTCGTCTCAAGAGCAATGTGACGCTCCATTTGAATGCAGGAGCCACAATTATTGCAGCAGAACCCCCATCTCCGGGAGATCCGGGTGGATATGATGCCCCGGAGCCGAACGCGTGGAATATGTATCAGGATTTCGGGCATTCCCATTGGCGCAATAGCCTGATATGGGGAGATGGGCTGGAGAATGTGGCGATCACAGGTCAGGGAAGGATCTACGGGCGTGGGCTGAGCCGTGGAAATGGCCGTGTGTCAAGCCCGGTTGGCGCTCCTCCTCCGCACGTCGAGGGTGGTGAGTTGCCGGATGTATTGGCTGCAGACGGGGTCTTCGACTATCCGGAGAGGCCGGATCTGAATCCGGGGCCATTTGGATACCCGAATGCGCGGGATTCGCTTCCGGCGGGAGTGGGCAACAAGGCGATCGCGCTCAAGAATTGCCGCAATGTTCTGCTCCGGGATTTCACCATGCTTCATGGGGGGCATTTTGCGATCCTTGCCACCGGCGTGGATAACCTGACGATCGATAACCTGACGATCGACACCAATCGGGACGGGATCGATATTGACGCCTGTGGTAATGTTGCCGTTTCCAACACGAGAGTGAATTCCCCGTGGGATGATGGCATATGTCTGAAATCATCTCATGGCTTGGGTTATCCAAGGGTTACGGAGAATGTGACCATCACGAATTGCTTGCAGAGCGTCGGGGGCTGAAAGGCGCACGTTGGGCCAAAATGGTTGGACCGGAAGGACGGGAAAGTCCCGGTGGAAATCCCTTGATCGTCTGGAACCAGCCTCACCCAATCTACCTGGCCGAGCTTATCTGGCGTCAGCGGCAGGATGAACCTACGCTCAAGGCGTATTCGGATCTGGTTCTGGAGTCCGCCGATTGCATGGCAAGTATGCTTTGGATGGATCCGGAACGGCAGCAATACGTGCTTGGGCCTCCATTGTGGATCGCTCAGGAAATCCATGATCCGGCCATGAGTCAGAATCCGTCGTTCGAGTTGGCGTATTGGTTTTGGGGGCTGAACACGGCTCAAATGTGGCGTGAGCGCCTCGGGTTGCCGAGAGATCCGCATTGGGATCATATCCTCAGTCATCTGTCTCCGATTCCCGGGGTTCACGGACGATATGTTGCTCTCGAGTCTCACCCCGATTCATGGACCGACTTCGCCAGTCGCCATGATCACCCCCAGATGCTGATGCCGCTCGGTTTCCTTCCGGATAGTCCATTCGTTGATAGGGCAATAATGGATCGGACCCTGACGGCAGTTCTCAAGGAGTGGGACTGGGAAACCAAGATCTGGGGATGGGATTATCCCATGGTGGCGATGACGGCCACGCGTCTTGGACGTCCCGGGGACGCCCTCGAAGTGTTGCTGCGGGATGGTCCGAATAACCGTTACACCGGCTGTGGTCATTGCCCGCAGGGGAGTGACCGCGCGGACGGCCAGACTTCCGGGAGGCGTGAGCTTGCCGCATACCTTCCTGCGAATGGAGCTTATCTTGCGGCATTGGCGTTGATGGTTGCCGGTTGGGAAGGTGGTCCGGTTCATCCAGGATTTCCGGACGACGGATCATGGGTAATCCGGGCGGAGGGGATTCAACCGTTTCCTTGACTCGGTTGCCCGCATGTGTTCATCGCCATTCAGTCCAAAAGATTCCTGTCTTTTTGTGGGATGGGAGATCCATCGGGAAGCTGCTTTTCTTCCCCTGAAAAGTCGGATTTCCGATTGATTCGAGCCGGGTTGAATCAAGCACAAGCACGCGGGGAGTCGCACCTATGCATCGCCCGAACCAAAGCAGGATCATTCACCACTATTGATCCAAACACCTATGTCTTTATGCTTCTTTGTATATGGTGTCGACGGCGAGCCCTGCGGCCAAGAGGAGCATCGATACAGCACGTGAAGGTTCGCCCGATAGGGATATGATATAATTGTCAGCGGAGGTGAACAGTTCTTTTCCGATGCCGGTCCATTTTTTCGTGATGGTGCCGATCTCGTCTTCAGTGCTGTTGAGGAAACGAAAATTCCATCCCTTCCAGTCTCCTTTTACCAACGCGATTTCCTTGTCGTCCGCATCAAAGACGCGGAAGGCTCCTCCCAGTGAAAAAACCTTGCTTTTGAACCATCCGAAGACGTTTCCAGATGGGTCACAAACTGTCACTTTTGAACGAAGAAACGAGAATCCACGGCGATGGATTGAGAATAGTACCCGGCTTTCGTCCTCAGGATTATTGCCTTCATACACGAACACCTTTGTCGGAAGCATTTGCTTGTTAACAAAAAAGCGCAGGATATGGATCAGTTTACCGGGTTTTTCTTTCGCCACTCCCAGCTGTTGCTGCGAATCCGGATCAAGAATGTCGTAGACGTTTGAGAGTTTCAGGAAACCGATGTGCTCTCGTATGAAATAGGTTGTTCTGTCCAGCATTTGAGGATTGTTCGATCGGCAGTTATTGAAGGCATCCTTTTGTTCAATCAGGTTAATGTTGAAACGAAGGATGAAGGAATGAATTTGCGAGATTGATGATGGGCTTTTGAATCCCGTGCGCAAGAGGGAAAAATCCAACCCTGAAGCGCAAGGCCATAATTTTGGATCGTGTGATAGAAGTGATTCTCACACAGGGACCTTTTGATCGGGGCGGTGCGGTATCTGGGGTGTGCAGGTCCAGACCGGCTGGAGATGTCAAATGGCACTCGAGGCTATGCTATACGGATTGACGAATACTGGGTTGAAGCACGATCAAGTGCTGGCCGCCCGGGATAGGGCGGTGCGCGGGAAGTGAAAGAATAAGCCGATTATTACCGTAGGGATTTAGCTTTGCTTGTCGACTGCCACAACAGGGGCAGGTCCACACAGCCCGTCTTGTGCATGTAATTAAGAGTGAAGGGATGCTTGAGTCGGGAATGGCCATGGGGCAGGCTAGGCGGCTTTTAATGGATGATATGACTTGGGATTGATGCGGTGTGGAAATAATAAAACACCAGCCCCGAAGAGGACTGGTGTTTCATGCATAGGCAAAGCTGTACTTTGGGCTCAGTTGAGTTCGAGCACGACGATGGAGAGCGGTGGGAGTTTGACGATCAGCTTCCCTTCCTGAATGGAGGCGTCCGTGAAAGATGCGGGTTTCACGTTATCCGGTGCTTCGAAGGTGTTGTGGGCATCCATCGCCGGTGCGGTGAGGATTTGTCCGGAGGTGGAAGTAACCTTCATTCCATCAACGGAGCATTGGATCGTCGCGGATTCGCTTGGGAACACGTTCACGAGAGCAATACGCAGTTTCCCATCGGTCCCGCGTGCGGCGGTCGCGCTGACGGCCGGAATGCTTTCACCTTCAAAGCTGTAGTCAGGCGAAGCAAGGCTCAGCGGGATCGCGGTGGCCCCTTGGAAGGGCTTGTACATCGCGAATGCGTGATAGGTGGGCGTAAGCATCATCTTCTCTTTGTCCGTGAGAATCATCGCCTGGAGCACGTTGATGATCTGGGCGATATTGGTCATGCTCACCCGGTCCGCACGCTCGTGGAACATGTGGAAATTCAATGCGGCAAGAATAGCATCGCGAATGGTGTTCTGCTGGCGGAGGAATCCTGGATTGGTTCCCGGCTCGGAGTCGGTCCAGATCCCCCATTCGTCAACAACCATGTCAACTTTCTTGTTGGGATCATATTGATCCATGATCGCTATGTGGCGTTCGAGGAAGGTCCTCATTTTGAGTGTGTTGCGCAGGGTAGAGAAATAGTGATCCTCGCCGAATCCGATGGCTGCACCCTTGCTGCCCGTCCAACTGTCGGTCGGCAGGGTGTAGTAGTGGAGAGCAAGCCCATCCATCTTGTCCCCGGCGATGGCCATCATGGTTTCGGTCCACTTGTAGTCGGAGCCGCTGGCTCCGCAGGCAATGCGTTGGATCTGATAGTCGCTGTAGTTTTTTACAAACGTATTGTAGCGGCGGAAGTTGTCGGCAGCGAATTCCGGGCGCATGTTGCCGCCGCAACCCCAGCTTTCGTTTCCGATCGCCACGAAGGGCACTTTCCATGGTTTGTCGCGGCCGTTCTGACGACGCAAGTTTGCCATCGGCGAATCCGCGGGAGAGGTCATGTATTCGACCCATTCCATGGCTTCCTGAACCGTTCCACTGCCAAGGTTGAGGCAGATGTAGGGCTCGATACCGAGCATTTCGCAGAGGTCCAGGAACTCATGGGTTCCAAAGTGATTGTTTTCGACGACACCGCCCCAATGGGAGTTGAACATGCTTGGGCGTTTCTCGCGTGGGCCGATGCCATCGCGCCAGTGGTATTCGTCGGCGAAACAGCCGCCGGGCCAACGCAGTTGGGGAACCTTCAGTTCCTTCAGTGCGGCAAGCACATCGTTGCGGTAGCCGTTGGTATTGGGAATCGGCGAATCAGGTCCGACCCAAATTCCCTCATAAATGCAATGGCCGAGGTGTTCGGAGAATTGCCCGTAGATGTTTTTGTTGATGACCGGTCCGCTCGCCGATGCGTCGATTATGAGCTGGGCTTCAGCGGATTCCGAAACCGGGGATAGAATGATCGCAGCGAGTGCGGTGAGGGGATATAGGACTAAGCGTTTAATCATGAGGATTATTTTGGTTGCTCGGATTGGCTGTTACGAATGAATGAAGACTTTACTGTCAAGTCCGCGAATGGGGTGCATATCCGTGTCGTGTGTGTATAGAGAGGTGTTGAAATCGATCAGGCAACACTTGTTTCCGGACAAATGCCGGGATAGGTCTGATCCGCCCCCTGAATATCATGAAGACTTGTCGAATCCCCCAACACTTGAGCTTGTTGAACGCCTGCCTGTTGATGCCGTTGATGGGCGTATGGATGCCGTTGCAAGGTATCGAACACCCGCATGCGGATGAATCCATCGCTCCGGCCACGGCAGTCAGTCTTTTTGACCTAAGCGATGTCCGGGTGACGGACCGCCGCTTTGCGCAGGCGGTTCAGTCGAACCTCAAATACTTGCTCGCACTGGATCCGGATCGATTGTTGTCGCCATTCTTGCGTGAGGCGGGACTGGATCCGCGGGCTCCATCCTACGGCAACTGGGAGAGTGGCGGGCTGGATGGACACACTGCGGGGCACTACCTGTCCGCTTTGTCGTTCATGATAGCATCAGGGTCAGACACTCCGGAAGGGGAGCTTCAGCGTCGCCTGGATTACATGCTGGATGAACTGGAACGTTGCCAGAATGCGCTCGGGACGGGTTACATCGGAGGCGTTCCCGGTGGCGCGGCCGTTTGGGCGGACATCGCTTCGGGTAAGATCGAGGCCCACGGATTCGGGCTGAATAACCGATGGGTGCCTCTCTACAATATCCACAAGACCTTCGCGGGTTTGCGGGACGCATGGGTGGACGGGAAAAGTCGAAAGGCCTTGGTTTTGCTCCAGGGTCTTGGGGATTGGTGTGTGGCCTTGCTGTCGGGTCTGGATGACGGGCAGGTGCAGTCCATGCTGGTCTCGGAGCATGGAGGGATGAACGAGGTGATGGCGGATCTTTATGCGTTTACGGGTGATGAGCGGTATCTCCGGGTGGCCGAAAGGTTCTGTCACCGTGCGGTTTTGGAGCCGCTGAAGGAAGGGCAGGATAATCTCACTGGTATGCATGCGAACACGCAGATCCCGAAGGTGATCGGAATGGCGAGAATCAGCATGCTCGAAGGAAAGGAGGATGGGTTGAACGGAGCCCGGTTTTTCTGGGACACGGTTACGCGCAAGCGCAGTGTGGCTTTCGGGGGTAATAGTGTGCGTGAGCACTTTAATGATCCGGGGGGTTTCAGCGAGGTGGTGGCCGAACGTCAGGGTCCTGAGACCTGCAACACCCATAATATGCTGAGGCTTACGGAGCAGTTGTTCCAAGTGGAGCCCGCCTTAAAATACGCGGATTTCTATGAGCGTGCGCTCTATAATCACATTTTGTCGGCGATTCATCCGACGAATCCCGGGTATGTGTATTTCACACCCTTGCGCCCGGGGCACTATCGTGTGTATTCCGAGCCGGATCAGTGCTTCTGGTGTTGTGTGGGGACGGGCATGGAAAACCCCGGGAAGTATGGGCGTTTCATCTACGCGAAGGGCCGGGACGGGAGCGTGTATGTGAATCTGTTTGTTGCTTCCGAAGTGCAGGTCAGCGAGGGCTTCGCTTTGCGTCAGGATACACGGTTTCCGGATGAGCCATCAACCCGGATTGTCTTGGACTTGGATAGGGATAGGGAGACTACACTTCGGATCCGTCATCCTTGGTGGGTGGAGGCCGGATCCATGAAGGTGCGGGTGAATGGTGAGTCCATCGAGGTCGCTCCGGATCGTGCGTCTTGGGTCGCGATTTCGAGGGTTTGGAAGGATGGAGACGTGGTTGAAGTGGATCTTCCGATGCACCTGAGTGTTGAGCGGTTGCCGGATGAGTCGGACTGGGTATCGCTTCTGTATGGGCCACTTGTATTGGCAGCACCTGCCGGGGAGGAAAATCTGGCAGGGCTTCGTGCTGACGACAGTCGGATGGGGCATGTGGCTGACGGTCCGTTGGTGCCGCTGAATGAGGTGCCGGTGTTGGTTCGGGATGGGCAGAATCCCGGCGATCATCTGGTAAAGGAAGCCTCGGATGATGGCTTGTCTTTCCGACTGACTGGCGGGTTTTATCCGGCTGATCCGGAAGGGATGCTTCTTAGGCCATTTGCGTGGCTGCACGATCAGCGTTATCAGATGTGCTGGGAATGGCTTGAGCCATCGGGAATTGAGGCGCGACGCGCTTCTGTGGCGAAGGATGAGGGGCTCAGAGCGGATCGCGAGGCTGCCACGATCGACCTGGTGGCGGTTGGCGAGCAGCAATCCGAAGTGGAACATGGCTTTGAGGGGAGTCAGTCCGAAACCGGTATGCACGCTGGCATGCGCTGGCGCAGGGGCGGGGACTTCAGCTACACTCTGAATGCCGGGGAAGTGAAGGCCGCCAGACTTGAGGTCACGGTGTATGGTGGGGATGATCCGATTCCGACTGAGGTATGGGCGAATGGCGTGCTCATGGATAATTGGACAGTGGATGCTGAGCTGGAAGATGGACTGCAACGGAAGGTGCAGTGTATTCCGGAGGAAGTGATGAAGGCTGGATCGGATGGAGCCGTGACGGTCCGTTTTGTTGGCAAAGATACCGCAACCCGCCGCATATTTGGTGTCAGGTTACTGCGGTCCGGGCCTCGGGCTGAGGCCTCCAACCCGATCATCTGGGCGGATGTTCCGGACATGGCGATGATCCGGATGGGCGATACCTACTACATGAGCAGCACCACCATGCACATGCATCCCGGTTTGCCGATCATGAAGTCCGAGGATCTGGTGAGCTGGGAAATGATCGGCTATGCCTATGATACGCTGGTTGATAATGCCAAAATGCGGTTGGAGGATGGGACGAATGCTTACGGAGCGGGATCGTGGGCGAGCAGCCTGCGTTACCATGACGGGATTTACTATGTGAGCACATTTTCGAGCACCAGTGGGAAGACCCACGTCTATTCGACGAGGGATATTGAAGGCGGTCCATGGGAGGAGTTTTCCTTTGAGCCGTCATTGCATGACCATACGCTGTGGTTTGAGGATGATGGGCGCGTCTACATGATCTACGGTGGCGGCGATTTGCGTCTGGTTGAGCTCAATCCGGGAGCACGGGGAATCAAAGCGGGAACGGGGGAAACAGTGATCATCCGGGATGCGGGGCGGATCGCTGGTGGAGAACCCGGTTTGCCTGCCGAGGGGTCGCAGCTTATCCGGCACGATGGCAAGTATTACCTGATTAATATCACATGGCCGAAAAACGATATGCGGACTGTACTGGTGCACCGCGCTGACAAGTTGACCGGCCCGTGGGAGGGCAGGGTGGCCTTCCGGGATCGTGGGATCGCGCAGGGTAGCCTGATCGACACCCCGGACGGCAAGTGGTATGCCTACCTCTTTCAGGATTGCGGAGCGGTTGGGCGCATTCCTTTCCTTGTTCCTGTAGAATGGGTGGATGGTTGGCCCGTGCTTGGCGTCGACGGCAAGGCGCCGGAATCCCTTCCAATGGCCGCCCCGGCTGATCGCCATGCTGGAATCGTGGGATCCGACGAGTTTGTGCGCGACCCTGGTTCGGCTGACCTTTCGCTTGCCTGGCAATGGAACCATCTGCCGAACCCGGATGCATGGTCGGTCAGTGAGCGTCCGGGTTTCCTGAGACTGCATGCGTTCCGTAGGGATGCGCATGTGTTGGAGACCCGCAACATGCTCACGCAGCGGACCTTTGGTCCCATGTGTTCGGTGGAAACCGCGGTGGAAACCGGCGGGTTGAAGGTGGGTGATCGCGCCGGTCTTATCGCACTCCAAAAACGCTACGGTTGGGTGGGAGTCGAGAAGGGCGCCAACGGCCTGAGTCTGGTGGTTGAGCAGGTTGGAGAAGAAGGCGATGCGGCTGTCAGTCGTTCCTCGGTTCCGTTGGAACCCGATGCCAAAGCCGTCTACCTGAAGGTGAGCTGTGATTTCAGGGATCGCATCGATCAGGCCCGGTTCTTCTACAGTCTGGATGGCAAGCAATGGCATTCGCTTGGCGATGTGCTTCAAATGGCCTACACCTTGCCACACTTCATGGGCTACCGCATTGGTCTCTTTATCCAAGCCACCGAAAAGGCTGGCGGCTACGCCGACTTTGATTATTACCGGATCTCAGGAACGGAGTGATTCCGGTATTTTGATTGTGGTTTCGACAAGCTGACCTGCAAACGACATGAGTAAGAAGCGGAGTATTTTTCAGAGAATCGGAAGCTTCCGCCTCACAATTATCGCGGCAGCGTTCATTTTTTGTCATTGTTTTCTAGCCACCTTTGAGCCAGGCATAGCTGCGTGGTCGACCTTGGGTTGGCTATTGTCGATATTGCTCGGACTCGCAGCCAGTGTTGATCAGATAGTCGAGATCATAAAGGCCAGGATGGGAATGGATTCCCGTGACAGTCGGATTCTGTTGAACCGGTTTATCGCGTCGTTCCTTCTGTTCTTTGTTGTCTTTGGTTTTCAGTTTTCGATTGGCATGTTCGGAGCGTGGACAAGGGTCATGTTGTATGGAGGAAGCGGGAAAGTTCGGGCCTCGATGATGCCGCTATTCGATCAGTTTCCGGTGGATGAATACAACTATCAAGAAGTCGACAAGCGGTCGCTTTTTGGCCTTGTCAACTGGGCGAATGAGGGGGCTGTCATAGTGAGAAATGACAGAATATCGGTGTTTCCGCGTTTCTTCGCACCAATTGACGCAGGACGCTATATTCTCATGAAGGATCCGGATGATCGGCCTGAATCGGGCCCATACAATAAGGTTTATCAGCATTTCGGGAACGGACTTTGGTTGCTGGTGGATGATGACTGAGGCTGCAGGCCAAGTCTGAACCGGGTCAGTGGACCTATCCTGTCTTCTTTGCTTGCGCCGGAGTGTGCTTGGTGACGATATGGGCGTTTCTTCATGAACACGATGGATCCAATTGCGCGTTCTTATGCACTCACCGACTATGCGTCGGTCCGTGATTTTCTATATAGTCTCCGGCACCATGGCGCCAAGTATGGGCTGGAGCGGATGGAGCGCTTCGCCGCCCGGTTGGGTGATCCGCAGTTCAAGGTGCCGTGTTTCCATGTTGCCGGGACCAATGGAAAGGGGTCGGTAAGCGCGATGCTTGAGTGCATCTTGCGCCGGGCCGGACAAAGGGTCGGGCTCTACACATCTCCTCATTTGGTGTATCAGGGGGAACGCATCCAGATCGACCGGAAGATCACCAGCGAGGATGATATAGCGGAAATGACGCGGGCCTTGGTTCCCGTGGCGCGCGAGGTGGCCGGTGGAGATATGGCGGATTTTCCTTCGTTTTTCGAGTTCATGACTGCGATGGCCTTTCAGCGTTTTGCGGCTGAGCGGGTCGATGTAGCGGTATATGAGACGGGACTGGGCGGACGGTTGGATGCCACCAACGTGGTGCGACCCCTTGTTTCGATCATCACATCGATCAGCCTTGATCATACCCAGATTCTCGGGGATTCGATTGCGGCGATTGCGGCCGAGAAGGCGGGGATTATCAAGGAAGGCGTTCCGGTGGTGATCGGAAGGTTACCCGCTGATGCAGAGGATGTGGTACGGCAAGTGGCCGGGAGCAGGGGAAGTCCGGTTTTTTCGATCAGGGAACGGTTCGGGGAGGATTTGGCTGAATACCCGCATACCTGCTTGAAGGGGAGTTTCCAGCGCATCAATGCGGCGACCGCATGTCTCGCGGCTGGACTTGTGTCTGGACGCTTCGGTTTGAGCGATGAGGGGATCATGAGCAGTCTTTCCCATGTGGACTGGCCGGGGCGATGGGAAGTGCTCGCCGTGAATGGTGGACGCAACCGCCTGATTCTGGATGCCACTCACAATGAGGAGGGAGCTCGTGCGCTTCGCGAGAACATCGCCGGAATTGAGGCGGAGACTGGAATGAAGCCTGTGGTCGTGGCGGGTACGCTGGGCCATGATCGTGCTCCTTCTCTCATCGGAACAGTGGCGGAATATGCCGAAAAACTGTATCTGCTGAGCCCGTCCCAGCCCCGTGCCTTGTCCTTTGATGCTATGAAGGCATATGTTCCGGAGTGGTTTGAGGGTGAAGTGCTGCAAGCACCGATTGATCAGCTGTTCGCAAAGGACCAATGCCGGATGCCGCTCAAGCCGGGTCAAACCGTGCTTGTGACCGGATCAATATACCTGATCGGAGAAGTGTGTGAATATGTGCGTTTGGGAGCTCCTGTACATCAACAGTCGCTTCAGGATGTCATCTGACATAGAAGGAAGGAAAGGATGGAGATGGATACGGGAGCAGAAATGTCTGGAAACACAGCCGGAGCGTCAACGGATTGGATACCCGTGGATTCCGGTGTATGGGATACTTCGCGGTTCACGGGGAGGGATGCACCTTTGGTGGACATGAATGAGTTTCCATCCTGGATCCTCCATGAGGATGGCGATGTGCTCGTGATGAACAAGCCCGGTTGGCTGGTTTGTCATCCTTCAAAGTCGGGGCCATTTTCGAGTTTGATCGGTGCGGCAAAAGAATACCTTGGGGTGGAAAACCTGCATTTGGTGAGCCGGTTGGATCGCGAGACGAGCGGGATTGTTCTGGTGGCGAAGCACAGGAGATCGGCAAGCCAGTATCAGCGTGCGATTGAGGACCGGAGGGTGGAGAAGCAATACCTCGCGTGGATCTGTGGTCGACTCGAGTCCCCTCAGGATATCAACCAACCGCTGGCCCGTGACAACGATAGTCTTGTGCATGTGAAGCAAACGGTGAGGAGTTCGCGCTCCGCACAGAATGCCAGGACTGTGTTTGAGCCTGTGGCGTGGAGTCGCGATGGACGGTTGACGTTGTGCCGGGTGATGCTCCACACCGGACGCAAGCACCAGATCCGGGTGCATGCCAAGTGGATGGGTTACCCGGTGTATGGCGACAAGCTGTATGGGCCGGACGAAACTTGCTATCTGGATTTCGTCGAACAGGGATGGAGCCCGAGGATGGATGAGCTGCTGGGCTTTCCCAGGCAGGCGCTGCATGCATGGCGCATGACCTTCCAAGGGGTCGAATACCCTTCGGCTTTCGAAGCGCCATTGCCGGTTGATCTTGCCGAGTTGATGAACCGGATGTGGGAATCCGATTGGAAGTCCGGGTCCTGGTGGGAGAGTCGAACGCCTGAGTCTCCCGCTTGAAGCGTATTGCATAGGTAACAAATCCCGGCTTGCCTTGCCTCGGGTGGTCTGGCGTAGAATCCGGCCATGGCTGAAGATCTCCTTACTCTTGCGATGGTTCAAACCAACATGGTCTGGAATCAGGTCCCTGTGAATTTGGATCGCCTTAGCCTTCTACTGGATGCCATACGGGAACCGGTGGATTTGGTCGTGCTTCCTGAGACATTTGCGACGGGATTTGTCACGAATCCGGATCCGGATGTCGCGGACACGACGGAAACCGTGATCCGGTGGATGAAGGAGAAAGCGCATCAGTTGGATGCCATGGTCATGGGGTCGCATCCCTGCCGGTCAGGTTCTCTGTTGGTGAACCGTTTGCTCGCCGTGAAGCCGGATGGGGAGGTGCTCCACTATGACAAGCGGCATTTGTTCACAATGGGAGGTGAGGCTGCTCATTTTGCCAAAGGCTGTGAGCCATTGGTTGTTGAATTCAGAGGATGGAGGATCTTTCCGCTCATTTGCTACGATCTCCGTTTTCCTGTTTGGAGCCGGAATGTTTTTGGATACGATCTTTTGGTCTATGTTGCGAATTGGCCACATGTAAGGCGGATCGTGTGGGATACGCTCGTGCCTGCACGGGCAATCGAGAATCAGAGCTACGCCGTTGGTGTGAATCGGGTTGGCACAGACAAACATGGAACAGAGCATTCCGGTGGGTCTCTGCTGGTGTCTCCTGAAGGAGAGTTGCTGCACCGCATGGATGGGGACGAAGGCGTGGCCATCCGCCGTGTCTCGCGCTCCTCACTCCAGAAATTACGTGAGCGCTTCCCGGTGCTCCTCGATGGAGACAGGTTCCGGATCGAAGGCTGATCTGTTGTCAGGAGTGATTTTTCACCAGTCTGGTGAAGTCCCTGAATGCAGGGTGGGTGACTCCTCCCAGCATCGAGTAAAACACGGATTCGGAAGGAAGAGCCAGGATTCCATGTTGACTGAGTGCCCTGAGCACGGAATCTCCATCCTGACTCCGTCTGCATCCGATGCAGTCACTGAGAAGGGTGGTTTCAAATCCGTCGGCATGGGCCCCGATGACGGTTTGGTAGACGCAGATCGGGGTTTCGATACCGCCAACGAGCAGGTGCTGGATGCCGTCCTGCTTTAATTGAGATTGAAGGGCTTCGACCGGCCAAGCGGAGAAAGTGTTTTTGTCCCACTCCGGAGCTGATGGAGCAAGGTCTTTGAGCTCGGGCACAGTGGGACCCAGCTTGTCCTTCACTTGAGTGGTGAAGTAGACCGGGATGCCGAGCAGGCCGCACGCTTGGATCACGAAGGAGCAGCGGGTCCGTAAGTTTTGGTTGTCCGGTATGGACTTGAGAAATGGCTCCTGAAGATCAATCAGCAGACAGGCGACTCCGGGTGTGCTCATGGTGGAAAGTGTGCAAAAAAAAGGGTGCTCAATGCACCCTTTGAATGAAAAGTTTCAGGTCGAGGACCGGAAATCCGGATTACTTGATTTCCTTGTGGAGTGTGTGACGACCCAGCGATGGGTTGTACTTCTTTTTCTCCACGCGGTTAGGCTGTGTTTTCTTATTGCGGCTGCTCATATAACGGGAAGGGTGTTTGCCTTCCTTACGGGCTTCCGTGCATTCAATGATGATGTGTTCCCTCGGCATGGTGTCTTAAAGTTAAAAGTATCGGATGAAAGAGATAATAATGCGGAAGACAAGGCTAAAAGTATCCGCCAATCTTATTTTCGGTGAGCAGGATCATGTCTCCTCCGCTGAACAGGCTCACATGACCGGTACTGGAAGAGACAACAATCGCCACGCATTTGAAGCTGAGTGAGATCCCGGCAGCTGCGGCGTGGCGCGATCCGAGTCCGCTCGGAAGGTTCTTGGGATACTGGGTGGGTCGCAGGAGGCTTCCGGCGGATTCGACCACCCCATTTCCCTTGATCACGAATGCGCCATCGATACTGGATAACTCCTTGATGGTTTCATCCATGAACGGATTGAGCACGTTGCGCTCATCTTCACTGTATCCGTAAAACGGGTTGAGAAGAAGGGGCTGTGAGTGCTCCAGTACCTTTTCTGAGTCCCCTAGGACAAAGAGGGATCCGACCGGTTTTCCTTCGCGACCTTCCAGCGAAAGCTCGGTTGCGATGGAAAGCACGCGTTCGAGGACTTCCACCTGTACGCCTGGCGGGATCACGTTTGGGCGACCCGGGATCAGCGATTGAAACTCGCGGTCGACATCGATGATGAGGATGGTGTCGAGCAGGTTGCTTCTGGGAAGTCCGCCAACGCAACAGACTAGATCCTGAGTGGTGAATACCCCCTTGCCGAGTCCGATGATAAAGGCGCTGCGCAACTGGGATAGGCGGGAATTGGAAAAGGTGCGAATGGGAATGACGGTGTCAATCTGAGGCCGGGTAGATCCATACTCGGTTTTTCCGGGAGAGACCAGCACGGTGCGGATTCCCTTGATGTCGATCCCCAGCTCAAACGCGCCTCCGGTGAAGGTGTCACCGAAGATCATGAGCGAGGTGCATTGGGACATCATGGCGATCTTCTCAGCTTCGCGCAGCAGGTTCCGGTTGATCCGGGAATACTCAATCTGAGGAAGTTTGGATCCGCCTCCAAGGGAATCGCGGACTGCCAGCTTGAATTCGTCAAGTGAGTCCGCGCCAGTGAGGTTGTCGACGATGGTTTCCTCCTGAAGGATTTGGGCGATATCCGATAATACCCGGACGTAGTTGCGGGCCTTGTCGTTCACCAAAAGCATCACGATGACCCGGACCTTCCCGTATGCGCTTGGACTGTCGTGGGACAGGCCTTCGGCGCATCGGCCGATAGCGATGCCGTAACGCTTGTTCCACGGTATCCTTGCGTAGGGCATGGCAATGCCTTCCCCTAAATAGGTGGTACGTGTCTTTTCTTTCTCAATCAGGTCCTTGAGGATAGCGTCCTTGGAGAATCCCTCCTGGGAATCCAGACCGAACAGATCGATCAGTTCCCCAAACGCACCCCTCAAATCCTTGCTTTTGAGATCGACGATTCTCGAGTGGGTGACAAGCCGGTCGAAGCGCATGGGAAAATCAGGTCAAAATAGGAGTGTTAACAGGCAAACCGCGACCGGTGCATACCAACCGGTTGCGATCCTCTTCCGACATGCGAGATGAGTGTCGGTGTTGAACCTGCATAAGCTATTGCCATTCATTTGCTTAAGATTTTCAAGCCAATAATGAACCAAAGCGGTGTTTTTTCAATGGTTCATACCTTTCAATGCTTTGTTCAGAAGCGGGATCACGGCATCGGGAGAATGGGCTACCAGGAGGCGATTGAGCTGATCGGATCCGAGAAAGCCCTGGGCTGTCATGTGCTTCAGGAAGTCAATCAGGTGATCGTAGTAGCACGCCGTGTTCAGTATCGCGCATGGCTTGCCGTGAAAGGATAGCTGCTGCCATGTGAAGATCTCGAAGAACTCGTCCATGGTTCCGATGCCACCGGGCATGGCGACAAAGGCATCGGATAGAGATGCCATCTTCATTTTGCGCTCGTGCATGTCGGTGACCTGGATCAGTTCGCTCAGTCCGTCGTGCGCGAGTTCGAGCGTGTTGAGCGCGTGTGGGATCACTCCGGTGGCCTTGCCTCCAGCCCGGATGACGGCATCGGCTATGACTCCCATCAATCCGGTTTTTCCGCCGCCGTATACCAAACGAAGTCCTGCTTTGGCGATGGATTCACCGAGTCGGCGTGCGTCTTCACGATAGGCTTGATCCGTACCCGGACTGGATCCGCAATAGACGCAGATCGTATGGATCGCTATGGGTTGCATATGTGAGCCTGATTGAGATTCCGCAGTCATGACAGCGTAATGCTATCACGGTTTTCATCGGATTTGGAAGCGGTATGTTCGGTGGGGTGGTAAATCGGGTCGGATGAGCGATAACCAACATGTGCCCGTTGATCGCTGGGAATTGGTGTTGCAGGTCTGCGCTGTCGAATCATGCTGAGCCGGATGTCCTGGTTGTTGTTGGGAGTTTTATCGGCTGTTGCGTTGGGGATTTATGACCTGATGAAGAAGACCGCGGTCAATGGAAATGCGGTTCTTCCAGTGCTGTTTTTGTCCTCGCTGATCGGGGGATTGATATGGATGCCCGCCGTCTTGATTTCGACATCAGGAAGCGTGGACATCCTTTCAAACTGGATGCGGGTGGATCCGATCGGGTTTCGCGGTCATGGGTTGCTATTTCTTAAGGCGGTGATTGTCGCCGCCTCGTGGGTGTCGACTTACTTTGCGCTCAAGCATCTTCCAATCAGCATTGCGAGCCCGATTCGGTCGACAGCGCCCTTATGGACCCTGATCGGTGCATTGGTGATTTACCGCGAGGCTCCATCCCTGAATCAGGCGCTGGGCATCGGGGTTACACTGGTGTCGTTTATTCTATTGTCTCTCGTGGGCAAAGGCGAGGGAATCCATTTCTCCCGTAACGGATGGGTTGGGCTGATGGTGCTCGGAACCGTAATCGGATCAGTGTCGGCTCTCTACGATAAGTATTTGCTTGGGCATGCCGGACTCTCGCCGTCGACCACCCAGGCATGGTTTTCGATTTACCTCGGTGTGGTCCTTCTGGTTCCTGCATGGGGATGGCTCAGACGGTGGTGGCCAAGGGCGGAGTTTCACTGGAGGTGGTCGATCCCATTCATCAGTGTCTTTCTGTTGCTTGCGGACTACGCATACTTTTCCGCGCTCAAGGATCCGGATGCCCTGATCTCAGTACTGTCGAGTTTGAGACGGGCTAATGTGCTCGTCACCGTTCCTTTGGGAGTCATCCTGTTTAGAGAGAAACGTTTCCGGGCGAAATTGCCGTGTGTAATCGGCATTCTGGCGGGGGCGTGTTTGATTCTGTCTTGAGTGGATGCGAGTTCCGGACAATCGGCGGGCTTGGCTTGATTTGATCCCGAGACTGTGCGAGGCTTTATGCATGAGAACATGGGGGGTCCTGTTCTGTTTTTTGCCTGTGGCGCATGGCGCTGATCCGGGGAACGGAGCATTCGCGCATGGGCAGGAAATGCAGTGGTTATGAGGTCGCGACGCAGGGTTGGGATCTTACTGTCCATTTTGGGTGCGATGATCGGAATATCAGCAATGGATGGGGGAAAACCGTCGGATGAAGAATCCTTTGCCCAAGCAAGGAAGAAAATGGTGCAAACCCAGATCGCAGCCCGCGGTGTCGATCATCCCGTCGTGATTGAAGCCATGCGCAAGGTTCCACGTCATTTGTTCGTTCCCCCGGCGTTTTCGCGCGATGCGTACGCGGACACCCCGTTGCCGATCGGGTCAGGGCAGACCATTTCTCAACCCTACATTGTCGCGGTCATGTCGGCGCTGATTGATCCGCGGCCGGGAATGAAGGTGCTGGAGATCGGGACCGGATCCGGCTACCAGACTGCGGTTCTCTGTGAATCAGGAGTGGAGGTGTATTCCATCGAGATCGTTGAGGTTCTCGCGGAACAGACCGCCTTGTTATTGGGTGAGCTTGGATATGGGAGGGCTCACCTAAAAGTTGGCGATGGTTATGCGGGGTGGCCCGAGCATGCGCCGTTTGACGCGATCATCCTCACCGCAGCCCCTCGCGAGATCCCTGCGCCTTTACTCGAACAGGTCAAGCCCGGCGGTTGCATAGTGGCGCCGGTCGGAGACCTTGATCAGGAACTCAAAAAGCTGGTTCTCTCGGAGGATGGTTGGAAGGAGACGACCGTGTTTCCCGTCCGCTTTGTCCCAATGACAGGTGAAGCCGAATCAGCCCAATAGGATTTTTCTCCACTCGGCGATCCTGGCCTTATTGCATTCCGGGGCCGGCATACCGGGTTGGTTTCTGCGTGCGATGGATTGATCGAACCCAAAGAGTCCGTCGATGCGCAGATCAAAGTATGGAGAGATCGCGATCCTTTCCTGCAGTGGGATCTGGTCCAACGGTAGACCAAGTTCCTCGGCTTTTGCCACCAGTTTTCCGACGAGGTGGTGGGCTTCGCGGAAGGGTAGGCATTCGCGCACAAGATAGTCCGCCAGGTCAGTGGCAAACAGCATCGGATCGGCACAGGCTTCCTTCAGGCGGTTGGTCCGGAAGACCACCTTGGGAACAAGGTCTCCGATCAGGTCGGCGATCATGCTGAGTTGGTCAAAGGAATCGAATACGGCCGGTTTGTCTTCCTGAAGATCACGGTTGTAAGTGAGCGGCTGTGCCTTCAGCAGGGTGAGCAGCGTATGCAGGTTGCCGTGGATGCGTGCACATTTGCCGCGGGTGAGTTCGAGCGCATCGGGATTGCGTTTCTGTGGCATAATGCTGGAGCCCGTGGTGTAATCGTCCGGCAGATGGATGAAACTGTATTCCGCTGTGCTCCAGAGTATCCAGTCTTCCGCGAGACGCGAAAAGTGGGTGGCGCTTTGGGCACAAGCAAAGGCAAACTTGAGCAAGGTGTCACGGTTGCCAACCGCATCGAGTGAATTGGTGGTAAGGAGGGGTTCGCCATCGGCATCCACGAACCCGAGTGCCTTTGCGGCGAACGCCCGGTCGATATGGAGTGTGGTGCCGGCAAGTGCGCCTGATCCGAGTGGACAATGATTGGCCGCATGCCATGTTTGCTCGAACTCGAGGATGTCGCGGTGGAGCATTTCCACCCATGCCAGGCAATAGTGCGCGAGCGTGATGGGCTGTGCGCGTTGCAAATGCGTGTAGCTCGGCGCAGGTGTGGAAAGGTGTTGCTCAGCGTGATCCACAAAGGCCAGTGCGCAGGTGCGGAGCATTTCGATCAGGCGCTTGCATGCATCCTTTACAAAGAGGTGGATGTCGGTGGCCACCTGATCATTGCGGCTGCGGCCCGTGTGCACTTTGGCCCCCGCCGGAGTCAGTTGCTTCAGGGCCTGCTCGATGTTCATGTGCACATCTTCAAACTCAATCTTCCACTCGAATGTGCCCGAGCGGATACTGGCCTCGATGGTGTCCAGTCCTTTCAGGATATCGTCAACTTCCTGTCGGGTCAGGATTCCGACGTGGGCCAACATCCTGGCGTGCGCCCGGCTACAGGCCAGATCGTAAGGGGCCAGTCGACTGTCGAACGAAACAGATTCGCCGAAGTGGAGCATTTTTTGTGAGGGAAGGGAGTGAAAACGTCCTCCCCATGTGGCCTGATTGCGCGCGTCCATGTGTGATGATAGATGTGATCGTTGGGTGAAGTAGATCAGAGTTGGCGGGTCAACGTCAAAACGAAAAGGCCGTCCCACCAAACGGCGGAACGGCCTCTTTCGAAAAGGGCATAATGCCCTGGAGAGAGATGAAGATCAATACATGTCGTCCATACCGCCCATGCCACCCATTCCGCCGGGAGCAGCAGCAGCAGGCTTTTCCTTTTCCGGAGCGTCGGTGATGATCGCTTCGGTGGTCAGGAGCAGCGCCGCTACGGATGCAGCGTTCTGGAGTGCGGTGCGGGTTACCTTGGTCGGATCCACGACACCTGCCTTGAGCAGGTCTTCGAACTCGCCGGAAGCCACGTTGTAACCGAAGGCGCCTTCGGAGGCGATCACCTTCTGGACAACCAGTGAACCTTCCACTCCGGCGTTAGCGCAGAGCTGGCGGAGAGGTTCTTCGATTGCGCGACGGACGATCTGGGCACCAATGGCTTCCTCGTCCTTGAGCGTCATTGCGTCGATGGCCTTCGCCGCACGCAGCAGAGCAACTCCACCACCCGGGACGATACCTTCTTCAACCGCTGCGCGGGTCGCATGCAGTGCGTCTTCCACACGGGCCTTCTTTTCCTTCATTTCAGGCTCGGTGGCAGCACCGACGTTGATCACGGCAACCCCACCTGCGAGCTTGGCCAGGCGTTCCTGGAGCTTTTCGCGGTCGTAGTCCGAAGAGGTTTCCTCGATCTGGTTGCGGATCTGCTTCACGCGGCCCTGGATGTCGCTGGACTTGCCTGCGCCTTCCACGATCGTGGTGTTTTCCTTGGTCACCGTGATTCTCTTGGCGCGGCCAAGGTCGGTGAGCTGGACGTTTTCAAGTTTGATGCCCAGGTCTTCGGAGAGGAAGCGGCCACCGGTGAGGATGGCGATGTCTTCCAGCATCGCCTTGCGACGATCGCCGAATCCCGGAGCCTTCACCGCGCAAACGGCCAAGGTGCCGCGCAGACGGTTCACCACGAGGGTGGCAAGGGCTTCGCCTTCCACATCTTCAGAGATGATCAGGAGAGGCTTGCCGGTCTTGGAAACGCTCTGGAGAAGCGGCAGCATGTCCTGCAGGCTGCTGATCTTCTTCTCGTGGATGAGGATGTAAGGATCTTCGAGGATCGCTTCCATCGACTCGGTGTTGGTGCAGAAGTAGGGGCTCAGGTAGCCCTTGTCGAACTGCATACCTTCCACAACGTCGAGGGTGGTTTCGATGCTCTTGGCTTCTTCAACGGTGATGGTTCCGTCTTTGCCCACCTTGTCCATGGCGTCGGCGATGATTTCACCGATTTCCGTGTCCCAGTTGGCCGAAACGGTTGCAACGCTCTTGATTTCCTCACGGTCCTTGACCGCCTTGGAGAGCTTGTTGAGTTCCTGGACAGCAGTGGTCACTGCCTTGTCGATTCCGCGCTTCAGGAAGATCGGATTCGCACCTGCGGTCACATTCTTCAGTCCTTGGCGGTAGATTGCTTCTGCGAGAACCGTGGCGGTGGTTGTTCCGTCACCTGCTGCGTCCGAGGTCTTGGAAGCCACTTCCTTGACCATCTGTGCGCCGATGTTCTCGTAAGGATCCGGCAGTTCAATTTCCTTGGCGACGCTGACGCCGTCCTTGGTCATGGTGGGTGCACCGAACTTTTTGTCGATGAGCACATTGCGGCCCTTGGGACCGAGCGTTACCTTGACTGATTTGGCGAGGAGTTCAACACCCTTGAGGATCTTGCGCCTTGCCGCTTCTTCGAAGAGGATTTGTTTGGCAGCCATATGATTAAATTTATGTGATTATCGGTTGATTACTTGATGATACCGAGGATGTCGTCCTCGCGCAGCAAATTGTAGAGCTGGTCACCGATCTTGATCTCGGTGCCGCCATACTTGCTGATCAGGACTTTGTCGCCGACCTTGACTTCGAAGGAGAGCTTCTTGCCATCCTTGTCGGTCTTGCCGGTGCCCAGGGCAACGACTTCAGCCGTCTGCGGCTTTTCTTTTGCGGAGTCAGGGATAATGATCCCACCGCGGACTTCTTCCTGTTCGGACACGAGTTTCACGAGTACCCGTTCTCCGATTGGAGTGATGTTTGCTTTGCTTAGTGTTAAGCTCATAGATGATTGATACGATTTGGTTAAAGCCGTATGAAATGAAAACAGTCTTGCCTGACCGATTCACTGCGATCTCAAGCAGATGGGATGCCAAAGAAGCGGAATTTTATAAGCGGTTATAG
>JAPXRV010000038.1:0-27453 GCA_033813415.1 Opitutales bacterium
CTCAAGGCTGGGAAGAAAGTCGCGATCTGCGAGCAAACGGAGACTCCAAAGCCCGGGAAGCTGGTAAACCGGTCGTTAGTTCGGATACTGACACCCGGCACTATTCTGGACAGCAGTCAGGTGGGGGGCCAAACCAACCATTATCTTATGGGTTTATGCCCGTCTGGAAATGGTTGGGCCGTCTCATGGATGGATTTGAGCAGTGGAGAGTTTCAGCTCGCGTGGAGTGAGCGACTGGAGGATCTCCTTCCGGTGATGCATTCGATCGCGCCGAGGGAAGTGCTGATACCGGAGACCGTTGAAGCGGATCGTTGTTCAAAAGGGCATCCACAGATTCTCCGCGTGATGCAGGTACTGGGCGAAGTGCCGGTGACCGATATTCCGGATTACCATTTCGAGGTTGGGGTGGGCGAGCGCGCGCTGAAGGAGGCTCTGGGAGTGTTGAGTCTCGATGGATTCGGGTTGAGATCCGGGCATCCAGGGTTGGGAGCGGCCGGGGCTTTGGTTTACTATGCGACCGAGATGCTTTGCGCCCGCCCTGAAGGGCTACACCGTATCCGGGAATACAGGAGTACGGCTTCGGTCTTGATTGATCCTGCCACCCAGCGCAATCTTGAGATTTTCCGATCCTCGGATAATCGTCGTCAGGGCAGTCTGCTGGATGCGATGGACGGAACGGTTAGTGCTCCGGGTGCGCGTATGCTGGAGCGGTTTTTGTCCGAACCTCCTCTGGAAGTGGAAGAGATAAGGCGCCGTCAGGATCTGGTGGAGTCTTTCCTGGTGAGCCAGACGATGGGCGACGAGTTGCGTGAGCAGCTTCGTAAGGTTCATGATCTCCGTCGGATCCTGGGGCGAATCCAGAACCGGATTCGGAATCCAAGGGAATTGGGAGGCGTCCGGTCCACGCTTGAATCACTTCCTGAGATCAAGAGCATCCTGAGCGTATTCGATCAGAATGAAGTGAAGGAGCTTTCATCGCGGATCGGTGAATTCGGGGATCTGCGTGAACTGTTGAATCGTGCGCTCAGCGACGACCTGCCCTCCGATCTTAACGACGGTGGCGTGATCCGTCCGGGTTTTGATGCTGAGCTCGATCGCTTGAGGTCCATGAATTCCGGAAATAAGGAATGGCTCGCGCGTCTGGAAGCGGAGGAACGCGAACGCACGGGTATTCGCAATCTCAAGATAAAATACAACGGAGCGTTCGGGTATTTTATTGAAGTGACCAAATCGAATCTCGATGCGGTACCTCCAGATTACATCCGTAAGCAGACTATGGTCGGAGCTGAAAGATTTGTCACAGAGGAGCTGCGTCAGAAGGAGCGCGAGATTCTACATGCGGAGGAGGTCGGGATCGCGAGGGAGGAAAAGCTTTTTCTGGGGATTTGTGAAGCTGTGGCCGCCAGAAGTGAGCAGTTGACCAGCACGGCGGATGCCTTGGCCGAGATGGATGTTTTTCTGGGGTGGGCACAGCTCAGCCGGGAGTGGGACTACTGCAAACCTGTGGTCTGTTCCGACGACAGTGAGATCGAGATAGTGCAGGGAAGGCATCCTGTGATCGAGCAGGCGCTTAGGGCCAGTGCTTATGGGCTCGCAGGCGCGCAGGCATTTGTTCCCAACGACTGTCGCCTGAGTTCGGATGTCGAGCAGATCGCTTTGATAACCGGTCCGAACATGGCCGGTAAATCGACCTACATCCGGCAGGTGGCGTTGATCGTGTTGATGGCGCATGTGGGTTCCTGGGTGCCAGCGGCTTCGTGCAAAGTGGGGTGTGTTGACAGAATCTTTTCGAGGGTTGGTGCCAGCGATGAGCTGGCTCGCGGCAACTCGACTTTCATGGTTGAGATGAACGAGACCGCCAACATCCTCAATAATGCAACCTCGCGAAGCCTGATCATTTTGGACGAGATCGGAAGGGGCACTTCGACCTATGACGGGATGAGTATCGCATGGGCGGTGATAGAGTATCTTCACGGGGATGGCAAGGAAGGTCCGAGGACGCTTTTCGCGACACACTACCATGAGCTGACCCAACTCGCCGAACGGCTTCCGCGACTCAAGAATCTCTGTGTCGCAGTCAAGGAATGGAATGATGAAATCATCTTTGTCCGGCAGGTTGTGGAAGGTGCGGCGGATCGTTCTTATGGAATTCATGTTGCACGCCTTGCGGGCTTGCCTGCAAAGGTGATTGACAGAGCCAGAGTGCTGCTGGACGGTTTGGAGGGAGCGGGAAGTTCGCCATCGGTGATTCCCCAGCATCCTCCGGCCCGGCGCACAAAATCGGACACTCGTGTTCCGCAGAACCAATTGAGTTTGTTTGAATGACGTTGTCCTTGGGCAATCTTTGGCCCGTTCAAATTATACGGCTGATGCGCCTCGAACGAGTTCCTAATAGCTTTCGTATGTTCTTGAATGCACTGAAGGGAGGGACATGGTGCAATCATGAGCACCCTGATTGTTAGTACCAGTCTCAATCCGTCATCCCGCAGCGCGATCCTCGCACAGACCGCATTGGATCAGGCCAAAGCCCGCGAATACGCCTGTTCACTGCTTGATTTGAGAGCTGTGAAACTGCCTCTTTGCGATGGCAATTCCTGCTTTGGTGAACCCGCTGTCGGATTTGTTCGGGAAACAATCGGGAGAGCGGCAGCAATACTGGTTGCAACTCCTGTCTACAATTATTCGGTATGTGCCAGTCTGAAGAACTTGCTTGAGCTTACCGGATCTGCTTGGGAGGAAAAACCGGTGGGATTTCTTTGTGCGGCTGGAGGAAAGGGGAGTTACATGGCGGTGATGCCGTTCGCAAATGGTCTTATGCTGGATTTTCGGTGTCCGATTGTTCCACGCTTCGTGTTTGCCGATGGAAGCGCTTTTGACGGGAACTCGGTGTGCGATCAATCGGTGACTCAAAGGGTTGCCGATCTGGTTGATGAGATAGAACGCTGGAAATCGCTGGGAACGCAATTTGAATGTGACTGAAATTGTTCCAAGAGACTCTTTGTTTGGTTTACAAACGCCTTGACCTAAGGCTTGAAAATGGTGAAACTAAAAGATCTACGTGAGCCGGTCATATTGTCGGTGAAACCCCATTAGAAAGCCTTTACATGAGTAAGAATACTCCAACACGGAAACCCTCTGACAGGACGGCGAGATCCTCATCCCGTTCAACGACGCGTTCTCCCTCCCGATCTTCCTCTCAGGCTTCAGCCCGAAAGGCACCATCGTCTTCAATCAACAAGGCTGAACTGAAAAAGGTGGGGTTGGTTGTCGTGATGATTCTGGTCCTAACCGGAGGTTTGGTATGGTATTTCTTTGGTTCGAGGGCCCCGAGGCTTCCAGATCAGGCGAAAATTCTGGTTGAGCCTCCACCTGACAGTAATGCGATTCCCCATACGACAGAGAAGGAGACGGTGTTTGAGACATCAGTGGAGTATCTTTCACCCCGGACTTTCGCTCCAAAGATTGTAGTTGAGGAGAATATTGGTGAAGGGACGGTTGCACCTCCTCATGTCCCCAAGCCCAAGGTCCGTCGTGCTCCTGTTGTGGATCCTGAGACTGGCGCTGTTGAACCCGTTCCAGAGCCGGAGATTCCTGAAGTTGTCAAGAATTGGTCGGGAGTTGTTCTCGTTCCTGAAGTAGCAAGGGTTTCCAAAGCTTACACTTCATCGGTTGCCCTGAGTCGCGTGGAAGCCCATCCCTTGAAGAATGGTCGTCTCCACGTTTGGGTTCGCATGCGTAATAAGATGGGATATCCAGTGGAAGTAGAGAAGGATTGTCGTTTCCGCGCCTATCACGAGAGGGTTCACAATCGGCTGGGCTTTGAGTCTGTATCGATTCCGGCAAGGGGGTATGCGGACGTGATGTTCCTTTCTCCGGATGCTTCGATCGAAGAATACACGATTCTTGTGCGACTGGCCCGGGACAAGGTGGGCGAGGGCGACGAAGATCTACTCTGATAATGATCGTGCATGCCTGTGTAATCATAGGCCTGTCAGGAATTTCGCGTAAAAAGCGAGTTTCCTGTTGCCAGACGATAGCATTCTGTTAGCTAAGGATTCATCTTGATGAATGAGATTGGCACAGCCCTGAATGCGTCTCCAGCGGAAACGGTATCGATTTCGCGAATTACTGTCTGAATTTTTGCAGGCAGTTCTCCTTGCATTGGCTTGGTGCCGTGAAGGAAGCTCAGGGGGGATGGTCTGCCCAAGGGAACGAAAGCCACAACGAAACAATCTATGTCCAGCAATAAACAAGTGTATGTCTATGACACGACCCTGAGAGATGGTACGCAGGGAGAGGGTGTGTCTTTCACCGTCAAATCGAAGCTTCGTGTTGCCGAGAAGCTCGATCAATTCGGTATTGACTACATTGAGGGTGGTTGGCCGGGTTCAAACCCACGTGACATGGGCTTCTTCGAGGAAGTGCGGAAGTTGAGGTTGAAACATGCCCGCATCGCGGCGTTCGGTTCGACCCGCCGTTCAGGCATCCCGGTTTCGGAAGACTCCCAGATTCGCACGTTGCTCGACGCTGAAACTCCCGTTGTGACGATCTTTGGAAAATCGTGGTTGCTGCATGTGCTCGAAATCCTTCGTACGACTAGAGAGGAGAATCTTGCAATGATCGAAGACTCCGTGCGCCATTTGGTAGAACAAGGACGCGAGGTGGTCTACGACGCGGAGCACTTTTTCGATGGATACTGTGATTGCCCGGAATATGCGATGGCGACCCTTCAGGCGGCTTGTCGGGGCGGGGCCGGAACCATCGCCTTGTGCGACACAAACGGAGGTAAGCTCGTTGAGCAGTTAAAAGGAATCGTATCAGAGGTTGTCCGGGCTTTTCCTCAGGTTAGGGTTGGTGTGCACTGCCACAACGACGCTGGCTTAGGAGTAGCGGTCAGTCTTGGTGGAGTGGAGGCCGGTGCCCGTCAGGTGCAAGGAACGATCAACGGATATGGGGAGCGCAACGGGAACGCCAACCTCACCACCATCATTCCGAATCTGGTCTTGAAAATGGACTATGACTTGAGCTGCGCCCCTTATCTCAAGAGACTCCGGGATGTTTCACTTTTTGTGGATGACATGGCAAACTTGCGTCCCGATATCCGTGCTCCTTACGTCGGCGCAACGTCTTTTGCCCACAAGGGAGGGGTGCATGCGAATGCGGTTGAGAAAGTCAGAACCAGTTACGAGCACATTGATCCCGCTCTTGTCGGTAACCGGACCCGGGTTTTGGTGTCGGACATGTCTGGTCGCAGCAGCGTGATGATGAAGGCCCGTGAGCTTGGGTTGGATTTGGATGCTCAATCCGAACAGGTCAAAGGTTTGATTCAGGAGTTGAAACAGCTCGAATTCCGCGGCTATGAATATGAGGCGGCGGATGCATCGTTCAAGCTTCTGATCGATCGATTTCTGAAAGGACGTAAGGCACTCTTTGAGTTGATTGACTATAGGGTGATTGTCGAAAACCGGGAGAAGCGGGGGGATCTTCTCTCGGAAGCCACTGTCAAGATCCGCGTGAACGGAGTCGTCAGGCACACTGTTGCCGAATCACACGGGCCGATTGCTGCGTTGGATCAGGCATTGAGGGATGCACTGATTCAGGATTATCCGCAGATTGCGGAAGTGAGTCTTGTTGACTATAAAGTCCGGATTCTGGAAGGCGGAAATGGTGCACAGTCCCGGATCCGGGTTCAGGTGGAAAGTACGGATGGAGGCCAGGTTTGGGGCACCGTGGGCGCATCCGACAATATCATTGAAGCCAGTTGGGAGGCCCTTCGTGATTCGGTCGAGTTCAAGGTTTTCCACTGCTGAACGTTTTGTTTGAAGGAAAAAGAGGATAAGACTATGCGACTGGTTAGGACAAAATCCGATGTAAAGGAATGGGTGAACCGTTGTCGTGTTGACGGTCAACGGATCGCTTTGGTACCGACGATGGGATACCTGCATCAGGGACACTTGGATCTGATTCGTGAAGCGCGAAAACAGGCTGATCGGGTTGCAGTCAGTATATTTGTAAATCCGACTCAGTTTGGGCCTGCCGAAGATTTGTCAACGTATCCAAGGAGTCTGGATGCTGATCTTGAGCGCTGCGAAGGGGAGGGTGCGGACCTGGTGTTTGCCCCTGAAGATGGTGCAATGTATGATTCTGATCATTCAACTTGGGTTGTCGAAGAGGTCGTCAGTCTCGGATTGTGCGGTCGGAGCCGGCCTGGTCATTTCCGCGGGGTTCTTACGGTCGTTGCCAAGTTGTTCAATCTCTTCGATTGCGATGTTGCGGTGTTCGGACAGAAAGACCTGCAGCAGGTGACCCTGATTGAGAAGATGGTCCGGGAACTCGACATGGCTGTTGAGATTGTCAGGGTGCCCATTCGTCGGGAACCGGATGGACTGGCGATGAGTTCAAGGAACGCTTACCTCTCGCATCAAGAACGTGAGGTTGCTCCTGAGTTGCACCGGGTGTTGGAAGCGGGGTCTCGTTTCCTGAAGCAAAGAGGGGAATGCGCCGTAGAGGATCTTCTGGATATAATGCGGGAAGGTCTATCGCGTTTTCCTGCATTCCGCTTGGATTACCTCGAGGTGGTCGACCGAAAGTCCCTTCGCCCAGCCGTGAAAGCCGTTTCCGGACAAGTCGTGATGGCTGTGGCTGCATACCTTGGGAAGACCCGACTGATCGACAACATGGATGTTTGATAGCGGGGGGGGGGAATTGTACGGAATCAATTCTGAAAGCTATCTGCCCGGACAGAGGCTCTATTCAAGTTGGTGCTGTTTTGTGTTCGGAGATTCGATCCTATTTCGATGATTTGGTCTCCGGATTCAGCAGTACCGGCGGATAGTAGGTTTTTTGAAGGAGTGGATCACTGTAATACTTGATTTGGTAATTGTACCAAGCGTGCAGTTCAGGCCTCAGGCGTTCGAATGTGTCCCTGTCTTCATCAACCAGATTCCGCGATTCATCAGGATCCTGTTTCATGTTGTAAAGACGATACTCTCTTGGAAACGGTTGAACCACGATTTTCCAGTCTCCCTTCACCATGGCATATTCTTTGGCAAATGGAGACTGAGCGACGAGGAAGACCGATCTTTCAGGATTGACCGCAGACTGAATCAGATCAATTCCCTGAAAAGACGGGTGAGGAGGAAGACCCAGAACTCCCAGCACGGTGGGCGGAATGTCGATATTCTGAGCAAGCTGAGGATCAATCCGATGCTGCATTTCCGGAATTCTCATCAAGAGAGGAGTCCGCAGGACTTCATCAAATAGTTTGTTCGCATGGCCAAATACTCCGTGCTCCATGAATGCCTGACCCGTGTCTCCAGTGATCACCACAATCGTGCGCTCCATGAGTCCGTTATTCTCCATCCATTGGAAAAGGCGGCCTAGCTGCACGTCAATGTAGGCAAGGCTGTCCAAATACCTGCCAAACATCTCGGGGGCTTGCTCGGTCCTGCCATAGACAAATGATGGTTGAAATGCTAGCGTTTCTTTCCCGAAGCGGCGTTTGAACCCTGGACCAATATCAAACGGAAAGTGGCTGTTCTGGAGATTCATGTACATGAAAAACGGCTGATCAGGATCCTTCATAATCCAGTCGATGGCTCGGTTGACCGTATGGTAGTCATCCACCTTTCCAGAGCGTTGGTTTTGCCAAAAGCGGGAGTCAGCGTCCATGTCTTCCCTGACATTCCCATCGAAGTTTTCGCTGTGAAGAATATCGTCGATTCCATCGGTTCTGAGGTAATTGATCATTTTTCCCCAATTCTCATTCTGAGAAGAGACAACCGAGGTCCGGTATCCCAGATATTTGAGGATATCATAAACGAGAACCCTCGGGTATGTGGGATTTAGCGGATAGACGTGGGTATCTTTGCCTCTCAGTGGAGAATGGGAAGATAATGGAGTGAGATCCGAGTAATTTGAGTGGCTGGAAGTCGTGTAGTGTCTCGGAAAAACAAGCGATTGTGAGGCAAGGATGTTCAAATTCGGCATAACTGCCGACGGTTCATCGATCGGATGGACAATGTCCCCCCGAAGCGATTCAATGAGGATCAGAATGACGTTGAGTGGCTTCAGTTCCTTTCTGTCAACAGAGGAAAAGTAGGAATCGAGCGGGATCTGCGGTTTCCATGAAATCGGGTAGTCTGCGGGATGTTCCATTTGGTCGGTGTTTCGAAGGAGAAACGATCCTGCCAAGGCCAGATGCGGACCCGTTTTTTTTAAAAATAATTGAGTCAGATGATCCCCAATCGAGGATATTTTCCCTGCTTGTGGATCATCGAAAGGAGTGGAGTTTACAAATGGCAACTGACTGACGGGAATTGAATACCAGTAGCATGTTGCAATCAGCAAGATCGCCAGAATGGAGGCAGTCATGCATACCGGTCTGTTCTTGATGGGTCTTCTGGTCCCCGAGACGAACAGGATGATTGCCCCAAATCCTATCGCTACTGGTGCCATGCGCGTGGGTAATGGATGAAAGTGGAGGGAATGCAGATACATCCCCATCGGATCATCCAGGAGCATCTTGAGGCTTTCGATGGTGAGGAATTGGGTGGTAAGCATTGCTTGTCCCCAACTAATGACCAAAAATGCCGTGTATAGAAGCGATAGAATCGTAGTCAGCCCCCATCTGATCATTATTGCTTTGATTGGGACTATGCTGATAAGGGTAGCGAGCCCGAGTGCACTTGCGGATGTGAATAATGCTTCGGTGCAAAGAAACCTCAGTTTGAATCCAAAAGGAATATCGGCGTTCCAAACAGAATGTGGGTTGCAGATTTGTAGCAAGACCAACGTGAAAGTCAAAACGCCCGACAGTTGTAAGAATAGAAGCCATCCGTCCCATAGATGTTTTCCGTATCGACACTGACTGGCAGTATTCATGTCGTATCAGAAAACCGAGAAATCGGAGGATTCCACCAACGGCTGATCCTGATCCAGATTCGAGGGAATGAAGACTGAAGGATCGAGCAGAATCCGCATGGCTGCAGCTTGAATGTCAATCCGGGTCTTATCGCGTCTGGTCAAATCACGGTAGTCCATGGTTCGGGGAATGTATTGCCCCTGAACCTTTTTGAGACTTACCAATTCAATAGAGCGAAGCACACTTCCATCGTCTGACAACCATTCGCTCTGGAGCAAACCCTTGAACTCGTCGTCGAACGCTACCCGGACAGATGGAATCGAGGATTCACCGGAATCGACAGGTGGAAACATCACGAAAGATTGGGCCGGCCTCGCTTTTACCTGACTTGGGCCGATGTATTCGCTTTTATCCCAATACAGAAATGGCATCAACATGTCTCCCACTGTTATCGACATGCCTTCGATTAGAGGGCTTAACCATTCTTCTGGCTGGAGTTGAACCGGCGCGCCGTTTTCGCCGAGCGTCCATGCCTCCGGATAGGGCCCCCGGATTAAAAGGAAGCGGCCTATCGAAACGAAGCTCCTTGGGTTGTCGGGGTCCCTGGTTTCCAAATGCACCCGTTGGTAGTGGGTTCGGGTGATCGGATCAAATAGTCCCCAGAGCGTTCCGAATGCCTCAACTGTTTTTTGGCGATATGGATAGTGCCTGACTCTGAATCTGAAACAGTAGTCGTCGGGATAAGAATAGGAACGGAAGGATTCCAGCAAGATTCTCGCTTCATCTGCATCCAAGGTGGATGCTTCCTGCTGGACCGGTCGGTTTCTGGGTTGGGAATGCGCGGCAGGTAGTACTGATAGCATGCACATCAACAAGCCAAAAAGGAAGAAAGGCCTGACGAAAATCGTCAGGAAATTCTCAAGTTGATATCTTCCTATCATGACGATTCTACAGGGATCTGTCGGAAGCCAAGATAAAGAAGAAGTCAGTATTACGTGAAAAGCGACTCTCTGCTGGTAACTGGTTCTGACTGTCGCTTGGCAAGGGCGCTGATGATTGACTCCCTCGCGCCACTCAGAGGTCACTCGTCGAGAAGCGAGTCAGCCGATACCGGTTCTCCTGATTCAGCGCCCGGAATCGCGATTGGTTCAGTGACCGGCTGCGCCGTATCTGCATTTTCCTGAGTTTGCTCTGAAACAGGTGCCACCATGCGGGAAGCAATGTTGCCAAGTTCGGTTTCGGTCTGAGCCGGGGCTGAAACGGATGGGTCGGCGAGGTGCCCAAGGTATAGGCAGAACGCGATAACGAAAAAACCGATGATGCAGTAAATGGTCGTGCGGGTAAGGATATTCACGGTGTTGCCACCGAATGCTTGTTCAACGGCCCCACCTCCGAGTGCTGAACCCATGCCTGCATTTGCATTGGGTTTTTGCATGAGAATAATCAGTACGACGAAAGCACTCAGAACAATGAGCAGCAGCGTGAAAAATGTGATCAGGAATGTAGCCATGAAAATAATCTTTGGATTGCCCTAAAAGTCATGAAAGAAACCAGACTGCATAGTCTGTGTCAAGGAAGCAAAAACAATGAAAGTGGGATTTCCTCTGTGTCCGAATTGATTCTTCTCGTCTGAATCGGGGCTTCCATGAAGATGTCGAGGGATAGTCTGGAAGGTCATGACATACAGCACCTGCGTGAGCTGGAGTGTATTTGTCCATATTTGTCGATCCCACTGCAATCGGGGAATGCCGAGGCGTTTACGCTGATTGTTCAAGGTAGTGAAGACGACGTTTTCCTGCTGCGAATGCGGTTGGCGAGTTCCATGAGGTTCTGGCGTTTCAAGACAGCCTTCAATGAGTTCGGGGATTCTGTTAGGCGTGCAGCCGAAGCAGGGTATGCCTCCGGATGCCAATTTCCGGGCGATCGCCTCGTCATAAACCGGAATTCCGCTGTCGGAAAGTGCCAGCAGGCACAATACCCGCACTCCGGAGCTGACGAGATCATGCATGCGCCGGATGAGCTGTGCCTGATTTCCTCCTTCGATGAGGTCGCTGATGAGAATGAAGATAGTTTGGGCCGGTTCCTGGATGAACTGCTCACAATACGATACCGCTTTGTTGATATTGGTCCCTCCTCCTAACTGGACTCCGAAAATCATGTCCACCGGATCGTTTCCGCATGCTTCGGTGAGGTCGACGACTTCAGTGTCAAATGCGATGACTCTTGTTTTCAGTGCGGGTAGTGATGCAAAAATCGATCCGGTCACGGATCCATAAACCACCGATTCGGCCATAGATCCGCTTTGGTCCATGCACACAATAACCGTCCAATGGTTTGCCCGTTGAGAGCGTGAATGGAAGTAGACCTTTTCCGGAATCAGCGTGCCGAGTTCCGGTCGATAGTGTTTCAGGTTGCGGCCTATGGTCCATTTCCAGTCAATCATGGAAGCATTGGGAATCGGAGAATGCTCCCTGCGATTGAGGGCTCCGGTCACTGCCTGCCGGATGCGTTGCTCAAGAAGTTTACGGATTTGTTCCACGACTCCGGCGACAACCATGCGGGCGGTCTCTTTTGTCCTCTCGGGAATTTGCCCCTTCAAAGCCATCAGGGTGCCGACCAACTGAGGGTTGGGCTCCACATTGCGCAGCATCTCGGGTTCGAATAGCAAACGCGTGAGACCCTTTCTTTGGATCGCATCGTTTTGGATAATGGTGACCACTTCCTCCTTAAAATAGCTCCGGATATCCCCGAGCCATTTGGCGAGACTCGGACTCGAAGGTCCCAGGCTGGCGCCTCGCCGGTTGCTTACAGCTGCGGAGTCGCCGGATGACTCATCGTAGATGGCCGCGAGTGCGTCATCCATGCCGATCTGATCGACAGAAAGATGGCATCCTTCAGATCCTTCCATCGCTGCCAGTGAGTCCTGCGTGGACGAGCCCAGGATCAGGCGCCAGCGCTTGAACTGCCCGGCATCAACCGGAATCTTCGTGATTTCGGTTTCGCGGGTCATAGGTCAAAGATCTCCAAAGTCAAAGTCCGAAAGCTCCGCAATGTCCTGTTGTTCTTGTTCGCTCAGATCGGTGCGGATCACTTCACTGACCGCCTCCGGATTGGTTCCCCACACTTCTCCGAGGTTTTCGCAGATTGCCTGTTTCTCCGCTGGAGAAAAACTTGAAAATGCCCGGCGCAAGAACACGAGAGCCCTCTTGAATTCATCATCGGTAAGCGATGCAATGTATCCTGCGAGACTCTCCCATAGCATCATCCGGGAGAGAAGAGCGTATCGATTGCGCATGGATAATCCTTCGAACCAACCGGCTCCAAGGTCGGCGGGCATGCCAGGGGAAAGCCGGCGGGATACCTCACAAGCGAGCTCCCGGTCTATTATGAGGTTGCGTTCCACGAGCAACGCACAGGCGTAGCCGGAGAGAAGAGGGTGGAGGTGGTCCGCTTGAGCAAGTTTGGAGAGTTCCGATATCCAGAGCGACTCGTCCACATGGTCGGAGTGATCCAACGCGACGCGATCCAGGAATTGAATGCCTGTGACCATTTCCTTTGCTCCCGCGTCGTCGCTACTGGACGAACCGATCATCGCGAGTGTCGCCTCGAGGAAAAGCTGTTCGAGCAACGGCTTCAGCGGGTCACCGTCAAACTGTCGGACATCTCCATAACGGATGACCAGACTCAGGTCCCTTGAGGCTGTCGCAAGCGCGCGGAAGTCCGAGGAATCGCTGGCCAGACGCTGGAGCGTGCGCGTAGCCAGTTCAATGGACTGATGCATGCCACACTCGCAGGATTGCCGAATGACTGAGGATGCCTCGTCGATCGAATCCGCTGACTCAAGTCTTTGTTTGAATCGGAATGCTGTAGCCAGTTCAATGGTTTCCCCAAGCAGAACCGCTTCCACAATTGCGATCTCCGCTTCAGGTGTCCACCTCAAGACCCAGCTTTCTGCCCAGTTGCCGGCATCCTGACGGACAGCTTTGTGGCTGGCAAATGGCACTCCAAGCACGCTCAGGCGATGCAGGAAAGTAGATCTGCGCAGGTCGAGAACGGCAGCTTCCTTGCTTTTGACTCTGCGGTTTTCGCGTAGATCTAGGTCGAGGTCGCGCGCGACATTACTTAGGTAGGTCTCGAGTTTGAGCTCGCGGAGGAGCCGGTGGAAATCATCCTGAATGGATGTCTGGCTGACCCCGACGGGTAAAGACCCGATTGCAGTGCCGATCTCCATCCGTAACAGCGACTCCCTCACGACTTCGGAGTTTCCGTTTCCAAAGAGGCAAACTGCCGCGTCCCTGAGCTCTGAAAGCGTTGGGGGCGAATCCTTGAGGTTCGCGATCGAATGCGCCAATCGAACAGCATCGATTACTTCGGCTGTTGATCTGAATGTACCGGAAGTCCGGAGGGTCCTCGCTACACCTGCCAGGAAGCGAGTCGGAAGAGAGTCAGTGGTGTGATCCAACATAGACGCCCATCTCATGTTGAAATATGCGGGTGCGTGATTCCCAGCACCATATCCTGACTGTGAAGACAGCTTGAAGAAGGAATAGGGCATGAGGGTGATTTTTGTTTCCCTTTGTTTCAGGCAACTCCATTCAAGATCTGTCATTGCGGGGAGATTTCCGAGCAAAGCAGGAGCATGATAGGCCCCGGTTACGACAACGATTTCACGTGGATCATAACCTTCGGCGACTGCCGCTTCGATTTTGCGTCGCATGTAGGCTTCCCTCATCAGGTTGTGCAGGGTGTTCCGGTCAGTCGGATCGGCGGTTTCCCTCAGGCAGAATCCATACTGAAAGATGGACTGACGATAGGCCTCCGGATCGTTCTGTTGTTCGAAGTTGCGCTCCCAGTAGGATTCGTAGTCGGGTTCCCCCGTGATGGATGCGATCCGGTCACAAAGAGAGGGAGGTTCCGGTACGGGCGTGGTAGGATTTTCCTCATCGTCTTTTTCTGTCGGGTCGCCATCTTGAGTCGAATCGGGTGGGGTTGGGTCCTTATCAAGATGAGCGGTTCCGTCATCGCGGTCCAATAGTCCCAGAAAGACAGAGGATGGCAAGTCGATGAAGCGAACCGATACCTGGTTTCGATGACACCACTGCAAGGCCTGATACTCAGGGCTGTAGGCGGCGTAGGGGTAAACCAGTGTTCGCACCGGTGTCGTGGTCGTATAGGCAAGTATCGCAATCGGTGGGACCGATTTGGGACTCACCAGATCGGGTATGCATCTGTCCGTATCGTCCGCTCCTTCAATCAGAACCAGTGACGGTTTTCGTTGATCCAGCAGTTGAAGAAGATGCCATGATGCCGAAGGGGAAAGGTGACGAACCCCGAAAACCAAAGGATTGGGCGAGGTCATAGCTCGAAAACCGTCATCGACGGGCATGCCGGATCGGTGTGTGCACAGCAGCGTCTCACGGAATCAGTGGGTGGGTGGATAGTTTCTGGCATACCGTCCGCGGTTATCGTCCGGATTCAGTCCTCTGTGTTGCCGGCGCACGCCTTGTAGATCCCTCGCCAGCTGGCACCGCGTTTTTTGATGACGTTGGACAGGTAGTCCTTCCAGACGATGGCATCTTTTTCCTCGTCCTTGATGACCGCCCCTTGCAGTCCGGATGCGAGGTCATCATCCGACACTTCTCCGTTTCCGAAATGGCCGGACAGCGCCATGCTGTTGGCAAGTAGCGAAATGGCTTCAGCAGTCGAGAGAACACCTGAAGGGGTTTTGACCTTGCTCTTTCCATCGAGGGTCTGACCCGCCCGGAGTTCGCGGAAGATGGTCACCACTTTGGTGATCGCATCCTCTCCGGGGATTTTTGCAGGCAACTGAAGGCTGGAAGCAAGCTCTCCAACCCGTTTCGTGACGATGGATACCTCGGTTTCGAGGTCAGCCGGGGCCGGGAGAACCACTATGTTGAAGCGGCGCCTGAGAGCTGCGGACATGTCGTTGACTCCGCGGTCCCGTGTGTTGGCGGTCGCGATGACGGAGAACCCGCGTTTCGCAGGGATTTCGGTTGCGAGCTCAGGGACTGACAACCGTTTTTCAGAGAGGATTGAAATCAGGGCGTCTTGCACCTCAGATGCGCAACGCGTGATTTCTTCAAAACGTGCGATGGTACCGGATTCCATCGCGCGAAATATGGGACTCCGTATCAACGATTCGTCGTCCGGGCCGCGGGCGATGAGCATGGCGTAGTTCCATGTGTAGCGGATTTGTTCTTCCGTGGTTCCTGCCGTTCCTTGGACAACCTTGGTCGAATCTCCGTTGACTGCAGCCGCCAGATGCTCGGAGAGCCAAGACTTCGCGGTTCCCGGTTCTCCAATCAACATCAGCGCACGGTCAGTGACCAACGTTGAAATGGCGATTTCAACCAGTCTACGGTTGCCAATGTACTTTGGGGTAATGTCGAGTTTTCCGCATTTTCCCCCACATATGTAGGTGAGAACGGACCGAGGGGACATCCGCCAACCGTCAGGACAGGAATACTTCTCTGCTTGGATCAGTGCGTTGAGTTCCTCTGCATACTGTAGCTCGGCAGGTTGTCTCAGGATGGATAAATGGTTCTCAGGTTTCATGAGGGGCGGGACTCCATAGGTTTTTTGTTCCGATCAACTGCAGCTCAGCCAAATACTGGTCGATGTGTTTCTCCGGAATGCATTGGGCGAATGCTTCCAATTCAGGAAGATCATGGTAGGGCAGGTATGCGATATTGCGCATGGTCACGAAGGGATGGGATCGACTGCTCTGTTTGCTCTGAAGGTTGTTTCGGATCTTATCGAGTAAGGTTTTGGTCAATCGTCTATCGGCACACCTTGAGAGTGTCTCGACAATCAGAAACTCATGTTTGGCATCGCAGGAGCCCAGTTCGCCTAAGAGGTAATCCAACGCCTTTTTGTCCTTTGGTCCAGTCAGTGCGCAGACCATTTCTGTCCGATTGGAATCCATGGCATCTTTGAGCCATCCCGGATGCCACTTGACGCGGTCAGGGATGCTGTTTCCATGGCAACGGTTGTCTCCACGGCCTTCTTCGATTCGATTGGCTGAACGCATGACCCGGGTCATGATGTTGACCAGGACATCTCCATCTTTTTTCTCCCGCATGATAAGCGTGCCATACTGATCATAGAATCTGTCGGGAGACCATGTTCTCAACGCGCAACTGAACACGGAGATGAAGGCCAGCGGCGGAAGCTGATTCTGGTTGTCGAGAATGGCACGGGTTGCGCGGATGGAGTTGTAGGTCGACAACCTGTCGGTCACCCGGATGACCAGATCCTCTCCCGTTATCGTGGCGTTTTTGCCGGTTTTCAGTTTCGCCAACCTTGGTGCCGCCTCAATGCAACGGATCAGGAAATCTTCCGTTTGGTTTGAATTGACCCGATCCAGACAGTTGAGAACCTCCCAGAAGAGGGTGACCTCTTCCTGAGTGGCAAGGAGTTGGTCGAGGATCATGTTTCCCTCAGTCACAAGCGCTTCAATGATATCGGGGCTTCGAATGTTGGCCAGTGACGATGCAATGGTGTCGAAGTCGTGATTCCGGATGAGGGAAATGAAAGAATTGGAGACTTCCGCATGGTCAAATCCAGCCAGTGCTTCCATTGCGGCGATGCGGATCAGCTTTTGTTTCGAATGGCTTTCCTCCAGAAGCAGCGGAAGGGATTCCACATGCGCCCCAAGACAGGCAATCGCTGCGACTTTGACCTCCGGTGACCCGTGATCCAGAGCATTTTTGCAGAGCTCGATTGTTCCATCGGGATCCAACTGGTGCATGATTCTGAGCGTTCTTGCCTCCCGGTTTTTTCCTTTCGGATTGAAGCCTGCCCGAAGCAAGGGAATCACCGGAGTGCCGTAGTCCGGGAGGATCTGGTTTGCGACGAAATCGGCCAGTTCCGCGTAGTTTGCTCCAATCGCATCGACCGATGGGATCACCAGTCGCATATCCCTGAAGCATCCATGCTTCTGCGCGCTCTGAATGATGTCCATTCGTCCGGATCCAGACTTTGTGAGCGCTTCCAGGATGGATTTCAGCTCTCTGCAACCTAGAAAGGTCTCGTGTTGCGGAAGGGCTTGGTGTCCCAGTTTCCGCAGTTCTCCTTCGGTAGATGACTTGCCTTGTGTGTAGAGGATGGCATTGAGCAGGGTACTCAGCCGGAGGAGCTGTCCCGGAGAGGATGCCTCGTCACCTTCAATAAGAGCACGAACCGCATCCGCGACCTGAGCGAAGACCGGCACTTTGACCCCTGCCTGTTTGAGCGGTTCAACCAGCTTTGCCAGTCGGAAATCCCCAGGCGCAAAACGGCTTCCTGCGATGGCGAGGCGCCGTACTTCCCGGGCGGCATCCTGAATCAGTATTAGGCTCATGACAGCGATAGATAATGGGTTCAGAATGTCAGGCGGATGATCTGTCGATCCGTGAGAATACTCAGTGGTTTTGCACTGAGTCGCTGCGAATCGAGATCGTGGTGGAAGCGAACGAGCATGGCTTGCCCATAATGGTGTTCCTGCGAAAGTCCGGATAACAACGGTAGCGTGTCGGGTTCGTCCTCAGACGGATGGTTATGTAGAATCAGTCTTTCTCCCTGATGATCCTCAAGAACCATTAGATCCCCAACCCATCCGATTGAATCGAATCGTAGCAACGCAATGGGTTGACGTTCTCCAAGTGGAGACTTGAGGTGGTTTTTTACGGTTTTTGTGGTCGTCCTCAGGTCCGTTTCAGCCAGTTCCTTTGCCTTGCGGTAATCGGATTCGAGAACGGGGCGAAGCTCAGCTTTATCCCACCGGACTCTGGGGTTGAGTTTTCCCGGGTATACGCACAATTCCGAGCACTTCACAATTTGGAAACAGGAGTCCTCTTCCTTGACATACTTAGCCGCCCGATAGGGTCGGTAGTTGTGGGTGAGCTGAAGGGTCCCTGTGTTGAGGTTGAGCCAGACTCCGGTGTCGACGTATTCCTGGCGCGTCCAGTCATCTTTCGATCTGAACGCCAACTGAAGCAATTCGACATCGGACTGAACCAATCCGGCTTCTTTGAGCTCACTGAGTTGCCAGGCGTGTCCGAGCCAGGCCGCTATTTCGGTTTCGGTGTCCTGTTTCAGATCCGGGTCATCCAGACGGTTTTGCAGGTAAGCGCTGCCTTGCCTGCATAGAGAATACAGGCGGTTGAGTTGATCAATGGCCAAACTGAAATTCTTGTCCCTTTCCTTTTCCGGGATCTCGTCCTCCGAACTGATTCTCGACCGGTAGAAAAGTCCGGTAAGGGCCTGAAGCGCACTTTTGGCTCCCGGAAGGTAGGCGTTGCCGAGTTGCTTGGCGTGCTCCTCGATCTGAAGAGCTGTTTTGGCATTCATGGAACCCAGGCCCGATTTCACAAGGTCGAACACGATGGACTCAAGCAGAGCAAGACCCTGAATCTGGGCCTCGATTTTCTTTTTCAACGCGCGGGTGTTGGTCTTGGGCGGAGATACCGCTTCGCTTTTCTTTTTCTCCACGCGGACCAACTGTTTGGTGCGCTTCTCCGAGATATCCTGCGGAATCTCATCTTCACTGAACGGCATCCCCTGAGCGTAGGCATACATCAGCGCGAGCGTATGTTTGCACGGGAATTGGCGACTCGGGCACGAACAGCGATAGACCGGGCTGGTTGGGTCCGCAAAATCAGCGGAAGTCCGGTAGTTTTCGGATCCGCTTCCTTTGCATTCACCGAATATCACCGATTTGTCCGGAGCGATACACAGGTTCAAAAGCTTCTTTTTGATGACGACGCCATGGGCATTCTTAATTGCGGCGACATTCGGAGCCTGTGAGTTCACGAAAGCTTCATCTATCTGCATAACAGGGTCTTGAAAACGGGGTTGGTTTCCGTGAGGAGGAATGAGGTGGAATATCGGTTTCTGCCACTCGGGATGGTGTGCTGAATGAAACGATGCTGAGGAGGTATTGGCTCGGTTCGATCTATGCAAAAAGACAGAATGCGCTATTGCGCGGTTGCCTCTTTTCGAAAGTGGGAATTTAGCTTATCGAAGATAAGAGGCAATGTGAATTTTCGTTTGAAGTTCATGGTGCAATGTTTGGGATAATGGAAGAATAACAAGCGATCACAGATCAGTGTATTTAATCGCATTTCCACGGGATTTCTCCACGGGATACTTTTCCCGGTTCTGCTCAAGTTTATGGAGGATGGCAGCGGGAAGGTCGATTTGCATAACTTCAACGAGATGGAACAGGTAGACCGCGATGTCGGCGATCTCGGCTTCGATTTCGGATCGGCGTGTCTCGAGGACTTGTGGAAGTTCGTTGCTGTCCTTCCAGAGGAATATCTCCATGAGTTCGGCGACTTCGATGGACAAGGCCCCCGTGAGGTCTTTCGGATTGTGGAACTGGCGCCAATCGCGTTCTTCGCAAAAAGCCCGGATAGCGTCGAGGGTGGATGTGAGATCCATTGTATTATCGGGTTTGAAATCCGATAAGTTGGAGGCCGTGCCTCCGGAGGCAAACCAAATCGGTCCTCCTGAGGCACGGCGTGCTACTCAATCGACTCAGATTCAATTTCCGGGTAGTTGCCCCGCGATCAGCGTTTGGCCACTGTATCCAAGCTTGCGGGCTTTCGCCATGGCGTAGTCTGCTCCTTTGCGATCGCCTGCGATAAGGTATGCTTCACTCAATCGGACATGGAACCGCGCGTTGTGAGGCATCAGCCGAATGGCTTTGCGGAGGTGAGCGATCGCTTCATTGGTCTTCCCTTCGCTAATCGCCTGTTCTGCTTTGGCGTAGCTGTAGAATGGATTTCTGCGGTTGAATTTTTCCGCCAGTTCCGCGTAGCGGGCGGCTTTTTCGGGTTGATCTCTTTGCTCATATACTTGACTGAGCATGAAGTAGACTGAGGCTTTGTCTCCTTTCGCCCCCAGTGCCTTGTGAAGGCATTTTTCCGCTTCATCAATGTTGCCTTCGGCTTTGTAAAGGATGCTCCAGTTTCTCCAGGTTGCAGATCTGTCAGGATAGAGCTCCACTGCGAGTCTGAAGTGTTCGTGGGCTTCGGAAGTGTTCCCTTCAGCAATGTGGAAAACGGCCCTGTTATTGTGAAAGTCGGCGAGGGCTTCTTCGTCCGGAATGAGGTCGAGCTGGTATGAATAAAGAGTCGTGTACTCGGGGAACAGTTCAACCAGGTGGGCGGAGTAACTGGTCTTCACAACACAGTTGATGTGGTGATTTTCGACGATGATCCGGCCAAGGTCGGTCCATGACGGGTTCCGGGGCGCTCGATTGAACTGAACATCGAGACCGATTTCCCTGCCCAATGCAGTGACCAGAAAGGCGAAACTCAGGCAGTTTCCTCTCCGCATCTCGAAAGCTTCCGATGCCGTGAGGGTGAGCGAGGCATCGTATGTGAAACCGAGCCCTTCGGGGCTGACAACCTCGCGAAGCAGGGAGTCGAGCTTTTCGGATACGGTTCCTTTGGAGATTCGTTTTCGCGCAAATTCCTTCATGCTTTCGGAAGGCTCAATCAGCGCATGGGGATCTGGATTGTTTCCGTTTGATGCGGCCAGCGGGAGGACTGAAAAAAACAGGATCAGTCCGTAACGCAGTAGGGTGGATCGGATGGTGTTCTGCATGTTGGATCCTTTCAAAAGGGGATTTCGGGCAACATGCGGTGATACACCGAAAACGGTCGCAATACTTCATGAAGCGTTCCGCAAACACCGTTTCCATTATCCAAGTCCTCGATCTGAACCTACAGGGCCGGCAAGTAAATCCTGCACAGCCACTATTCTTTCTTGAGTCTAACCCTCAATCGGATGATTCGACCGCAAAAGGGGGCCGGTGTTTGGGTGCCCATCCAGTGTCTGCCATTAAGGCGGCTGAGGAGATTCTGCGATTGGGCCTGATGGCTGAGGAGCGCATGGATTTTGCAGCGCTCCCGGGTTCGATCATCGCTTGAGGAATTTCCCGGATCCTGGCTTGAGCCCATTGATCAATCACAGAGCGTCGAGTAGGGTGATTGTCCGTGAGGTTGTAGACCGCAGAGGGTAGAGAATCAAGGGGATCCGCAAGTCTTAAGATAGCGGCACATGCATCGTCCACATGGATCAGATTCAGATAGGGATCGGATGTGGCTTCGGGATCGGGTGTCCTGTTTCTGAGAAAGGAGTCCCTTCCTGGCCCATAGAGCCCACCGAGACGAAGGATGAACCATTTGGGAAGGGAGTTTGATTGGTCGTTGATGATGCGCTCGCTCTGGAGTATGATCTCTCCCTGACGTGAGGACGGGAGAGTCGGCCCTGACTCGTCCACCCACGCTCCTCCGAAATCGCCGTAAACCGATGCGCTCGAAGTGTAAATGAACCTTTGGACGGGCTGTGAGAGTGTGCTCCATTTCATGATGGAGCGCATGCCTTCCACGTAGGAGGACTGGTATCCCTCTGGACTGCCGCTTCCGGATCCGACGCAGTTCACTACGGCAGACCAGTCTTCCGTGTCCAGCTTTTCGTGCCAGAGGTTTGAGTTCAAACCTGAGCAGATTTGCGGATCGACTCCGATCGATGCAAGTTGTCCGCAGGTCTGAGGGTTGCGGGTGAGCGCTCCTACCTTCCAGCCGGCGGAGATCGCACTCCGGGCCAATCTGGAGCCTAAGTATCCGCATCCGAGAATCAGCATGGAACGGTGCGTCGGATCCATCGTCATATCGGATTAGAGAGTGGGAATGATGCGCTTTGCATGGTCCACATCCTGAGCGATTTGTCGGGTGAGCGCTTCCGGGCTTTCGAAGCGTGTTTCGGGGCGTATGAAATGCAGCATTTCCACCGCGAGTTCCTTGCCCTCGTCAAATGTGCCAATTGTTGCGGTGTCTCCGAACAGAAAGACTTCAAGAACCGGGTTGAGGCTTGCTCCAAAGGTCGGTCTGAGTCCATAGTTGGCTACTCCTTCCAAAGGCGTTTGGGAACCATCGCGAAGCAGTCGGATGGCATAGACGCCGTGGGGAGGTTGAAGGTCAGGCTGCCAATCGATGTTGAGCGTCGGAAATCCAAGCTGACGACCGACTCCACGCCCGTGGACGAGGTTTCCCACGGCGGTGTAGGGATGTCCGAGTAGAATGCGGAGATCGTTGAACCTGCCGATGCTAAGAATGTTTCTTATTCTTGTGCTGCTGATCGATTCACCATCGTATCGGCATTGTTGCATGCTGAAGACATGGACCCCCTCTCTTGCTGCCATCTTCTGAAGTGCGGAAACGTCTCCGCTCCGACCCTTTCCAAAGCGGAATTGCTCACCTACAAAGAGCGATCTCAAGGTGGGAATTCCGGCTTTGAGAAGGGGGATGAACCCTTCTGCCGGAATCTGCGCAAACTGTTCATCAAACGGTAAGGTGATGAGAAAATCCATCCCGATTCTGGCCATTGCCCAACGTTTCGCAGCCGGCGTCAGAATTTGGGGGGTGGGTCTGTCGGGCCTGAGAAGCTTGCTTGGATGTGGCCAGAAGGTGAGGACGGCCGCGCAGCCTTGAGACTCGCGGGCCGTGGTCCGGCACGCTCTGATAACTGCCTGATGTCCGATGTGCACGCCATCAAACATCCCGACTGCCATGTGGATCGGGCAGCGAATCTCCCGAAACTCTTCAATCGAATCGATGGACCGCATTGCTAGTAATAAAGGGGATGCATTCCGCTTGGTTGGCTGCTGGTTCCTGAATGCAGGAGGGCGGATGCGGATGAAACGAATGGTTGAATCTCAGTCCTTTTTGCGGGATGCAAGCCACTTATTGATCATCCTGAATATCCATGGCAGACGTTTTTGCGTCGTCAGTTTTTCACCGCGAATGTAGGCAGGAGTGCGATCGGAATTCGACTTGCTGAGGTAAACTTCATCAAACTCCACTAGTGGAGCCTGCGGTAATCCTAAGACTGATGGATAGATGATCGGGTTGCCGGTATTCGCCATGACTTTTACCGCGCGGTCGTCCCAAAGCTCAATCATGTCGAAATCCTTGGCGTTCGTGACCTCAAGTTCGCCGAGTCCATATTTTTTCAGCCAAGCTTGAACAGGAGCAATGCCATCGGGATGAGAGGCGCGTGCTGTCACTATTTTCACCCGAAGGCCTTTCTCGATCCATTTTCGCACTCTGTAGAGCATAATGGGAATGGGCTTCCCAATATGGTCATATCCGCGGAATCGGGTGTAGTGTGCCAATGTACCGTCGAGATCAACTCCGATCCATGCCTTTTGTTTGTCCATTTGCTGGGAGGTTATTGAAGGGATGCCAAACCAGAGTAATTGAAAGGGTGTAACACTCCGGTTGGTGTTACAGAAAAACGAATTTGAGACGTAAATGCAACAGCTTTGCGTGTTCACTTTGGACATCTGACAATGATGGGGATAGATTGTGTTCGTTGGATCGGTTCATCGAGTGATCATTTGTATGGATTTCACAGGCAAACACGTCATACCTGTGCGGCCGACCTGAATTCGGATGGCATAGCCAAAGTGGGAGAAATACCGGCAATAATGGTGAATGATTCCCGCGTGCACGTGAATTACAGGGGAGTTTGGCGCGGTTAGGTTCTGACGGTCAGGATTGAGGGGGCTTGCCGTTTGGTGTTTTGATCCGCACCATGGGAACGAAGATTGACTTTCAATAACCCCTGATCCTGTTCCCATGATCCTGAAACCATTGGTTTCGCTCGTCGCCAGTGCCTGTTTGGCCGGTATTGATCCAGATCCTTTGTCGGTCTCCTGCCGTACGGATGTGACGGAGCAGGACCGAACGGTATGGACCATGGGGGCGTGTGAGTCGCCATCGGGTGACCGTATCGGTTACACCTCACGGCATCTGACATTGAATGATGATCCTTGGATGCCCGTGATGGGAGAATTTCATTTCAGCCGGTACGAGCCCGCTCATTGGCTGCGGGAGTTGTGCAAGATCAAGGCAGGTGGTGTGGATGTGGTGTCCACCTATGTCTTTTGGAACCATCACGAAGAAAGGGAAGGCGAGTGGGATTGGACAGAGAGCCGGGATCTTCGGCGTTTTGTATTGGCTGCCGCGGAAGCCGACTTGTTGGTTATCCTTCGCATAGGTCCTTGGGGACATGGGGAAGTCCGGTATGGCGGGTTGCCGGATTGGGTGATGGAGGGTGAATGGCAGGTTCGCTCCAACGATGCGGGCTACCTCGAAAAAGTGGCCGCGTGGTATGAGGCAATCGCGCGAAGAGTCGATGGTTTGATGTGGAAAGATGGTGGGCCGGTGATCGGTGTTCAGCTCGATAACGAGTATCCCGGCCCGGCTTCCCATCTGTTGAAGCTCAAGGAACTGGCTATAGTTGCCGGCTTCGATACTCCGCTCTACACGAGGACCGGATGGCCGCGACTGCAGGACCGAATGCCATTTGGTGAGATGATTCCTCTCTTTGGAGCATATGCGGAGGGTTTCTGGAATCATTCGCTAGACCCCATGCCGGGCAACTACCGCGAGGGCTTCCAATTCACTCAGGTGCGCACCAGTTCAGATATCGGATCGGATCAGTTGGGCTCAACCATTTCGGAAGATGAGTTGGACGCACGTCGATACCCGTTTTTGACCTGTGAATTGGGTGGAGGGATGATGAACAGCTACCATCGGCGTGTATTCATCGAGGCGCAAGATGTGATTGCTACGACGCTGGTGAAGTTTGGATCGGGAGGTAACCTGCTCGGGTATTACATGTACCACGGGGGGTGGAATCCGGATGGGCGCTTCAGTTCCCTGCAGGAGTCGTTGATAACCCGTTACCCGAACGACATGCCTGTCAAAAATTACGATTTTCAAGCACCTGTCGGGGCCGCCGGAACGCTGCGTCCTCACTATCACGCGTTGAGGCAGATCCACCTTTTTCTGCGGGATTATGCGCATTGGGTAGCTCATCTTGAGGCTTTTCTACCGGACATCAGGCCGGCTGGGGTGATGGATACCCACACCCTGCGTTGGAGTGTTCGCTCCGACGGTTATGGAGGTTTGTTGTTTTTCAACAACTACGAACGCTTGCAGGAGCTTGCTTCGCATGACGTGCGTTTCCGGGTGGATGGATTGGCCTCCGACGTGCTTGTGTTTCCGAATGAGCCGGTCCATATCTGGTCTGGAGCTGTTGGCTTCTGGCCTTTCCGCATGGAGGTTGCTCCGGGATTTGAGGTGGAATGGATTACCGCCCAACCGACGTGCAGGGTCCAGGACTCCTGCGGAGACTGGTATGTGTTTTTCCGCCATACGGGGCAGGTTCCGGTTGAGCTCGCGATACGGAGCACGAATGATTTGTCGTTGCTGCCATGCGCTGAATCACGGTTTACGCAGTTGGAGAATGGACTGATGGTTTTCAGTAACCTCAAAGCCGGCCGGGATGCTTGTATCTCACTTGAAAGTGAGACGGGCGGCAAACGCTGTCATTTGATTCTACTCTCGGAGAAGGACGCTGATTCATTGTGGAAGGGTCCTGTCGACGGCATCGAGAGGGTTGTGTTGGCAGATGCTGGTATTGTGTTTCGGGACGATTCCATTGAATTGCGCCCAGCGGCTTCAGGTCCGGTTGAAATGCTGTTTCTACCTGCACTTCAACGTTCCTATTCAAGTTGACGGTGTTCCGCTTGATTTGGAGCGGCAGGGGGCTTGGAGCAGAGCGTTGGTTTCCGTGGATTTCTCGAACTTTTCCGTTCGGGACATTGCTGTGGAATGGATTCAGGATGCGGGAGAACCGAGGGATATTCCGATGGACCCCGTCAAGGGCAAGGTTGCTGTGGCTCCGGTGGAGGGTGATTTCAATAAAGCGGCAAAGTGGAGGATTCTCCTCCCGACGGAAGAGTTTTTGGATTCCCATCGTGAGTGGGTTCTGGAGCTGGATTATGTGGGGGATGTGCTCCGGATTGAATCAAATAGCGGGTTGTGGTTGGATGATTTCTACAATGGACGGAGCGTGGAGTTGCCATTGCGGGAGCTTGCGGCAAGTCATGGATGCTCTTTTGAAAAGCTGTCCAGCCTTGAGCTTTCCATTCTTCCCCTTAAGCCGGATGCACCGGTGTATTTGCACCCATCAGTAAAGGCGCGGCTTTCCAGTGAAGAACCTTCGCTTGAATTGCGTTCGGCGGTTTTGAAAACGTCACGTCCTGTATATCTAAACTTCTCCTCATGTCAGGAAAGTTGTGGCCCGAACTGAAAAAGACTTAATGATCGGAACCGCCCTGTGCGGACCCGTACGCGGGGTGGTGTGGTCCCCGGGCCTGATTGAGGGATCAGCTCAAACAGCCACGGGGATCCGATTCTGCTTTTGTTTTCATGCGTCTGGGAAGTTTGCTGCGACTGTAATGAATGCGAACACGGACATCACGATGGCAGAAATGGAAAGGGGAATCCATCTCCTCTGAGACTTCTTAACACAAGTAATAATTGCCCACACAAAATTTGTGATTCCCGAGGCCGCCGTAGCCAATAAAAGAATCGGCCAGAGATGAAACCACAAAGACCACAAGTCCATTCCTGATTCAGATCCCGCCACGAACTGGGCAACGGTTGCTCCACCCGCTATCACGAACACATAGGTCATTACAACTGCCACTACTGACGGCACAGTATGTGATGCCAGAATCCCGGTTAGTGGGAAATGATGCTTATTAGCCCAGATGTGTGCGACAAGTAAATAACCAGCCCACGTAGCAATGAACGCGAAGAATAGTGTTCTGTTTTCCATTTCTTTAAGCGAACAGGGGAAACGGGCTAGTGTTTGGTTCACGTGCTCAAGGTTGGAGAGGTTTTGATGGTTTGGCAATCGGAAAAATGTATGTTGCTGATGGAGAATGAATTGATGGCGATGGAATTCGAGCGGTTTTGGCATGGAAGGGGTGTTTCATTTGGAATGGCGGATGGCGTCGATTCCGGCTATATTGCCATTCGCGCTGAGTATGACGACAACCTGCCAAATTGCCATTCGCGAGCGGGTAAACTTTCCCCGATGGGATGAAGTTTTGGATGCATCGGATCCGGGATTCCCAGCCAAGAACAACGCCAAACCCACGAAAGGGGTCTGGGATCCGCGATGGATGGGGCATCAATGGCTATCCTGTCGACTCGCTTTTTTCGGACAGGATCTACAGGATTGAAGAAGATATGTTCTCACGCAGAGACCCCAAGACCCAAAGGAAAGAACAACATGGAAATGCATTCCCATCAGTGTCTATCAGCGTGCATTCCTCCGTCGCGCTTCGAGCTATGGGGGACACGCAAGGAGCAAAGGAAGGGAGAATTCAAGAAGCTTCACCACGAAGAGCGCAGAGCGCAGAGAGCACGAAGGGTGGAGAAGGGAGTTTTTTGATCTGTGGGAATCTACCACCCATCTGCGGATCAACATGTTCTTTCCTCCGTGCTCTCGGGTGCGTCAGGAAAAGCCTGACTTCTCTATTGATATGAAAAATAATCAACATGGTAAATAGGTGTCCAACATGTAGCCAATCTGGCGGTGAAAGGAGTAATCCCCAAGCCGAAGCCCGGTGCGGCAAACCTGCGAGCCGTAACGCAAGTGAACTCGATTGCAGGCTGTCGCTTCGCTCGGTACGGCCTCGTTACACTACATGGGAG
>JAPXRV010000039.1:0-27235 GCA_033813415.1 Opitutales bacterium
CGGAGCAGACGGCAACCCTTCAGCGACCGGTCCATCCGACGACTCCGGGAGGGGTTCCTGATACATCTCCTGACGTTGGGCGCGCCCCCGTTTCTCTTGCTTGAAGCGGACATAATCCTCCCTCAATGGCTGCCGGTGAAGAATACGGGCTGCCATATTCTCAATCATCCCATATTGGGTTGTTTCGGACAAGCTGTGTGAAATGATCTCAAAACACTCCAACTGCGCCCGCCCGAGGGACTCCGGCGACATATCTCCATCTTTGGGATACAACTGGTCGATCATGAAATCCACAGCCCCTTTTGCCTTGTGGCAAAATGCATCAAAACCGGCCTTCCCTTCCTTACGCAAAAACTCGTCCGGATCTTTTCCAACGGTCAAAGTGAGGAACGAAACCTCAAGCCCCACAGCCAAAGCAAGCGGCAGCATGCGTAATGCCGCACGGCCTCCCGCCGCATCTCCATCCAAACAACAGATCAGCCGCGGGCAATGCCTGCGAAGGATCCGGAGTTGTTCCACAGTCACAGCGGTCCCCTGAGGAGCAATCGCTTGATTAATCCCCTCCGTCCAACAGCGGATCGCATCGAGCTGTCCCTCCACCATGATGAAGGGAGATTTCTCCGACACATGCTTCTTGGCATGGTATAGCCCAAACAACAGCTGCCCTTTCTGAAAGAGATCAGTTGCCGGAGAATTGACGTATTTCGCCTCATACGCCGGATCATTCTTCGGAGTCGACACCAGCTTGCGACCGGTGAATCCGACGACTTTCCCGTTGATATCACGAATGGGGATCATCAGACGCCCCCGGAAGCGGCACAACCAATCACGTCCCACACGTTGGGCACCTCCCTGCCCGAAAAACAAGCCACTCCCTTCAAACAGGGATTCGTCAAATCCCTCCGCCCTCAAATGCCGGGACAAGGCATCACCTGTGACCGGCGCAAAACCAACATCCCAGTCAGAGGCCTGCTCCATCGAGAATGCCCGTTCCTCTATCCAGTAGCGGCGCGTCTCGACGGCATCCGGATCCTGAGAAAGGAAAGACTTGCAGAAAAAACGCATGGCCGATTCCTGAAGCGCCTGAAGATTGCGACGGTTTCCCACGCTCCCTTGCCTCCGGTTGCCACCTTGCTGGGTATCGTAATCCAGCCGCACATTGAAGCGCTCCGCCAACTGTTCGACGGCCTCCATGAAAGTCAGGTTTTCCTTCTCCTGCAGGAAACGGATCGCATCCCCACCTTTTGAGGTGCTGAAACAGTAGTAGAACCCCTTGTCCGGATAAACGTGGAAGGATGGAGTCTTCTCCTGAGAAAACGGGCTGAGGCCCACCCATGAAGATCCCGAGCGCTTCAGGGAAACATAGTCGGCTATCACCTGATAGATATCGACCTGCTGTTTCAGGTTTTCGATGGAGGAACGTTTTACCACAAGATAGAGTGACTACGCATTTCGCGCCTGAAGGCAATCCAAGCTTATTCCCAATCTCCCGTGATCAGTCAACGGTGTCTGGTTTTCCAGAACAAAACACCAGTATCATTGCAGAGCAGAAAACCATAAGGAGAGCCGGATAGACATATCGCGTCTCTGCATGATGGACGAACAGCAAATTGGGCACACTGTAAAGCAATGCGATCGATAGTGAACATCGAACAGCACCCATACTGGGACAATACTTGGTTGGGGACTTGCTGCGGAGCAAATAAAGCCAAGGGACCAGCAGGAACACTCCGGTCAGAAACCAATCGGAATACCGGGTAAAATACCTCACCATGAAATCCCTATATCGTGAAAACCATCGAGCGCCTCCAATTGAACGAGGTCGGAGATAAGTATCAATGGTGCAGTTCCCATACTCCAGAATCTCCCGAAAGTGTATTGCGTTTGATGGAGCATCGATCCAGAGCATCTGCAAGTCCCGGTTTCTAAAGAAGAGTTTGGAGAAGAGATGCAATCGGTGACTCACATAGGTCATCGGGTTGTTGATCAGGGATTCGAGCCACTGCCACGGAATCCAACGCCGATCAGGAAACAAAGAATAGAAGGTTGCGTCATCGATCCAGAACAATGGTCGGTTCAGGTATTTCCCGACAAATACATGCTGTTCATCCGGAGAAAGTCGGGATGTTACTCCGTCATGATCAGAACGGATAGACATACCGATGAGATCCGAAGTCAGGATTTGGTTCACGAAGTACTCACCTGAGTAATCACGATTGGGAACGGCGCCCAAAAGCCATGCATTGGAAACCCGCATAAATCCATATCCCAACAACACCAGCACGACCGCCGCAACGACCCATGCTGACTTGGGAAACGCAGACTGACCCGGCGCTTTTGAGAATGGGACCATTAGCAGAGCCGCCAACGCTGGAGTGGCTAAAAAGGCGTTGTCCCTGGATAGAACGCTGAACATCCCCACAAGGGCAACTATGGATGCATAAATCACACGGGACCTGCGGGTTGAAGCAAGGGATCCATGGAGGGACAAAGCCAACATATTGATCCATAATCCCGAAATCAGAAGATCCTTGAGGACCATACCATGTGGATAAACAATGTGAGGGAATGCGGATAGCCCCAGCAGCGACCACGCCCCAATGACCTGCCCTTTTCGTAGAAAATATAGTGAAAGGAGGAGAAATCCACCCAGATGAAGACTCAGCTGGATCGCGAGCATTGGCCACTGGGAGCAGGTAATCAATTGAAGAAGACGAATCCCATGTTGAAGAAGAGGTGGATCCCCGGAACTGAGGCTCCCCATCATCGCCTGCCTCATATTGGTCACCGTATCTCCACAAAGAGCTCCCGGATAAAACAAATAAAAGAGAGCAACCCACAGAAAAGCCGCAACGCCAACCAGCATAAAGACATGGCTTCCAAATGCCCTGAAAACTGAAGCAATCCTTGCGGTCACTCTTCGAAGAACCAAGAACTGCCGGGCTTGGAGCTTTTCGAGTCCACATGAAATCAGCCAGGACAACAGGCACAATCCAACAAAAAACGAAAAGAAAGCCAATATTGACCAACGGACAAAGATAATAGCTATCGACTCGCTGTCTAAAAACTGGAGAAAAGGAACAGACACTACGCGTGGGTCGTCGCCCGTCGAAAGCATCTCAACTGTTTTGCTTGATGGTTTTTCGATGAGAATCGCATCCTTGACACCCCAATCACTCATATCGACAGGATACCATCTTCCCATACCCTTGCGGACACGCACATTCTCAATACGTGCATATCCATTTCCAGCCAGAGGATCGACTCTGAAACGCTCGATAGGCTGCAGGGAGAAGAAATCAAAACGGAAGGTTCGACGGTGAACCGATGGTTGGATGATCCTGCTTTGAGCAGTATCCGGAGTGAACCCGGACCCGGAATCCGCAAAGACAGTCAAGCTATGACTTGCCGGCGACGTAAGATCGAAACGGACGGAATACCTCATTCCGTTGTCACGCTGAAGGTTGAGTCCAAAAAAAAGTGTCGCTAGAATCGAGACAGAAAACGCATTACGAATACCGGGAAAACGCAAAGGATTGACCCGCCAATCTGCGGACCGAGCACGCATGTAATAGCCAATCAGTTTTGAAAACGCCGACCTCACCAGATGAAACAGCCGTGACACTCCCCATCCAATGAATCCGATCATGGTGAATAGGATCATGAACTGGCAAACGGGATGGCAAAGGATTCTTAGGAAATCCGATTGGGATGATTGTGGAATCGTGCGAAAGTCCCGAATCAGAACCTGAGGATCGGCTTGATTCGGATCCGGGATGAGAATTCTCGAAAACCCGTTGAACTCTCCATTTATGGGGGCCGCATGCTTCCATGCAGCATTCACAGTGGTTACATGAGAGGGATCTGGATCAACAAAAAACCATGAACCTGGAGGCTTGATCAAAATGCTGTCGAATCGGATGGGTAAGCCATGCTCGCCCGGATCAATTCTAACTGAAACGACATCGCGTGGAATCAACAGGGTTCGACTAAAGACTCCTTTAGGATTACGATGGCGAAAAGAATCCTTTTCATTGAATCCTCCTCCAATGTCATAAAAGACCTGTGTTGTAGATTCCTGAGCACCGACAGTCTTAACTCGTATCAGACACAGCCTTGAAAAGGCTCCGAGCATCGCAATGAGGATCATAGAAGCGATCCCCACCAAAAGAAAAGAAAAGAAGACACTACCCCCGCCAATCGAGTCCGCAGGAAAGCAATAACCACCATCACTACCCTCGACTACTCGACCAGCCTCATTTCGGCCTCGACCTCTCCAGCCATACTATGATCCGGAGCAATTGCAAGAAAACGGGCATACAGCGCATGCGCGTTGGCCGGATCATTCCGGATCCGCGCATAGCTGCGGGCCAGCGCAAGAATGATTTCGGGCTCTCTCGGAAAACGCTGGTAGACGCTCAACAGCTCCTCGTGAAAACGGACCGGAGTCTTACTGAATTGGGCGACCCTGAGGTATTGAAGCGCATATCGACTGTTCAGCGGCGCCAGTCGCATGGATTCGAGCGAGGCACTTTCCGCATTCAGGTGTTGCCTGTGCTTGGAATACGCATGGGAAAGCAAAAACCAGGTATGGGCGTTGCCGTTGTTGATGCTCAGAGAATCCCAGAGGAACCGGATCGCTTTGGGATAGTCGCCTTCCATGATTGCCTGCTTGCCATTGGAAGCCAACAGCTCAGCGGCATTTTCGGGCTGATGGTGAACAAACTCCTCTTCAGCAGCATATGAATCCGATACAGACACAGGGGCCTCTTCCACATCTGAATCCGAATCAGCCAAGGACGCAGCCGGGCTTTCAGTTTGTTCCGGGAGCTGCACTGCCACTTCCGGAACGGTAACTCCATCATCCGAAGCAACATCGGTTCCGGTGGAATCGCTCTCTTGAATGGAGGCTTCCGTGTGTTGACCGTTTGTCACCGCCATACTCAAGGAAGCTTTTGAACCCATATCTGCAGAAGCCAGAGCCTGGTCAGCGGCAAGCGTCGAAACCTCATTGGCAACAACCGCGGCATCAGGGGATGTCACCGGGTCCGAAACAGATGAAGCGTTTCCGGAAGTTGCGGGTTGGTTTTCGTCTGCCGCTTCCGGGTTCCCGGAAGCAACTGCCTGCCCATTGACGGCTGACGTTGATGCATCCGGGCTGTCAACAGCCTCCGACGACTGATCCGCCACCGCCTGAGGAATCTCGATGTCGTACACAGCGATCGTTTCCTCACTGGCGCGTCCATCTTCCGCGAAAGCACGTGCCTTTATCAACCGCGTATCCGACACCATCAAAGGCTCGACATACAAACGGGAAGTCTTCGTGACGTCCGATCCGTCCAGACTGTATCGGATCTCCACATCCTTTGAGGCCGTGGCAATGCTGATTTGCACCGGAGCATTGAAAACCCCGGCACCGGGTGATAGAGCGGGCGCCAGAACAGGATCGACCGTTGCAGGAACGGGTTCCGCAGTTGCCGCAACTGAAACCGGCTCCGTTGGAGTCTCCTTGACGCTGGGATCCTGACTCGGAACGGCTTGCGTCGCTTTGTCAGGGGCATTATCCGCCACTGCAGCCACATCAACGTGAGGGATCCGTTTTTCGATCATGGCACGGAGCGCAGCCTTGTTACTGGTCTCCAAAGCACCGGGAAACGAACTGTCCATGCGCTTCAGAAAGAGATCGGCAATCAGCCAGTCCTTTTGAAGCACGCTGGACTCAATCAGACCAATGAGTGCTGGAATGATGACAGGGCCATTCTCAACCATACCCAAGGCACGGTTGAAGTAGAAATCGGACCTGGGATAATCCTTCTTCTCCAGAAACAACTGCCCCACCCGGATGAAGTCTTCAACCGGAGGCGTATCCTGACCGGAGAGCAGAATCCCTCGCACCAGAGAATCCGCAGCCTTGTCTTTCAGGTTGATATCCTGCTGCAGCCGCCCAATACGAAGCCAAGCCTTGTAATCCTCGGGAAACTGCTCCAAGTAAGCAGCCAGGCGGGTTTCGGCCTCTTCCTTCCGCCCAGCCGTCATCAGATTATTGGCCGCGTCCACCAAGCGAACCCGCTTGTCAGGAGACAGCGAAGCTGCCCGGACAAAATGTGAGGCCGCAACCAAAGGCTCATTGCGCATTTCATAAACAAGCCCCAGAGCCTCCTCGACCCCGGCGTCTTCAGGATGCTGATCATGCAATTGTTCCAGCCGCGCCGTGGCGTTCGAAATCTCCCCTTGCCGGGCGGAGACCAAAGCCTCCTCGACCGAACGCTCAATACGGGCTCCGGAATCAAAACAGCCGGACATCATCAACACCGTGGCAGCGATGAACAGCGAAAGACAGACAGCAGGGATGGATCGTCCGCAATGGCGCATAGGGTTCAGGTGGTTGAGGCAGTAAGCCTGAGTTTACTGGTGAGAGACGTGGGCGATTATCGCTCTCTTTGCGTTCATTTCAAGACATTCCTTTAACAAACGCCATCGAAGGGCTAGAAGAGCATGCATTGATCAAGGCCGGACACACCGCTGGCTTTGAGCAATCCACGCACATCCCACTGTGTTTCGCGGATGCACAACAGCACGACGCATGCCGCGGCAATTGCGTCGTAGAGCGCACAGTGAGGTCGATTACGATCATCAGGACAAACCTGCACGGCCCATTGGTCCACCACAGTCCGCAAACCGAGTTTACCGGTAAGGTTCTCGAGCGAATAGTCACCCAAGCCCCGGAATGCCTTGCGTGCAACCCGTCGCGAGTCGATCCAAGGCCCCCAGTCACTCTGCACCATCGCACCGCTGATCTCGGCCACATTGATCGCTCCGACTGGCCAATAATCCATCAGAAGGTTACGCTCCACCGATGCATGATGAGCCGCAAACAAGCCCGAGTTCCGCAGCCTCCGGAAGGCGGCTTCATGTTCCTCAAACCATGGGGCATCGCTGAGCATGCTGTCGCGCAATCCATGGATCATCGCATCCCTCGGGCTTATCGGAGCCCTGGGGCGGCACAAACCGGTCCGAGTTTCCGCAATTCTCCCGTTGACGCATGAAACGACGCCCCACTCGATCACTCCGGATTTGAGGTTTCCCTCAAAATCGATCATGTGGAAATCCATCCGGCTTTCACCGCCTGCGATGTCGGATAAACTCACGATCCCTTTAGATCCAATGCTCCGATATACGCGGCCAATTCCTCACGTTTCACCCGTATTCCCGTTCCCGATGCGAGGTCCTTGACGGTCACTTCTCCCACGGCAAGTTCATCCGGACCATAGATCAATGCGTGCGAACAGCCCGATTGGGAGGCCTCTTTGAGTTGTTTGCCATAACCCGCATTCGATCGATACGAATACACGACGCGGCAACCGGCACTTCTCAGCGCATCGACATCCCCGAAACACACACCGCGTTCAGATTCACCAAACACCATGAAGAGCTTCGGACGGACCGCTTCGTGTGGAGTCTTTCCACAAAACTCCAGACAATCCAGCATGGTCACATCGCCCATTGCCCAACCAACCGCATGCAAATCCGGACCGCCCAGCTTTCCGACGAGGTTATCATAACGTCCGCCTCCCGCAAGTGCCCGAGATTTCCGGCGTTTTTCAAAAGCTTCGAAAACAAACCCTGTGTAGTAGGCCAGTCCGCGCACAATCCCCGGATCGATCACCACGTAATCCCCACAACCGAGGTCACGCAACGCCCCCATGAGCACACTCCACTCCGCCATACGTGCGTCCAGAACTTCACGGCGTTCAGCGCTCAGGCCCAATGACCGACCCCATGCGATCAAGCCATCCAAATCATGTATAGCCGCAAGTTTGCGGGCATCGTCGTAGATCAAACCGGCGAGTTCACCCACGTGTTCACTCAACCAGGAGACCAAAGCCTCCCGATCCATCCGCTCCATCTTGTCGATCGCACTGAGCACGTATCCCCTCTTATCGGCCGACACGCCCCACGCATCCATCGCAAAAGACCAAAGCTCCCGGTCACTCAGCCGGATGTAGAAATCCTCACAGGTCAGCCCAAAAGACCGGAACACCAGAACCAGCGTGTGTATGGACTCCGCATCCGCAGCCACCCCGGGTTCACCGAGAATATCCACATTCAACTGGGTGAAACAGCGGGTTCGCCCCTTTTGCGGCCGTTCAAAGCGGAAATGGTCTCCGATGTTGTACCACTTCACCGGCTTGCGCATACCATTTGCCCGAGCACCGGCCATCCTCCCGAGAGTAGGCGTCATCTCCGGCCGCAGCGCCACTCGCCTGCCTCCCTTGTCCACGAAGTGGAACAATTGCTCGACGATTTCCTCTCCCGATTTTTCGATGTAAAGCTCAAGCGGCTCAAGCACGGGGCCGTCATAGCCCACAAAACCAGCCGACTCGACCGCTTCCTTCCAACGCTGGAACAAAGCCTGGCGCACGCCAAAATCCTCGGGATAGAAATCCCTGAAACCCGGTAAACTTTCGAACATTCAGGCAGCAAAACGCGCGAACGGCGTCAAGTCCAGCCCAAGCTAATCCAAATCGCCGAGCTTTTGCTTCAGTTCCTTGCCGGCTTTGAACTTGATCACTGCCCTGCTGGGAATGATCACATCGGTTTCCGGCTTATTCGGATTGCGCCCGATACGGGACTTCCGCTTCTGAATCTGGAATACGCCAAAGTTCCGCAGCTCAACATTCCGGCCTTCGCCGAGAGCCTGTGCGATCACGTCCAAAGTCAACTGGACGGTTTCCTTGACTTGCTTCTGTGGGAACCCTTTCTTCTCGTATATATCCAATACGATGTCGCGTTTTGTCAGATTCGATGCCATGGGTTGGAAGTGTGTGAGATTCCTTAATGATTCAGTAGGATAGTTTTAGAAACGCAATCCCCCGAAGAGGGAAGTGTCAACCGAATTTTGTATGAGCGAAAACGAAAAAGAACCCCATCTGGACGAGATCAACCGCCATCTCGAAAAGCTGTTCGGCAGCAAGAACTTACCATTCGGAATGCCCTCATTTCTCCGGCCGGATGCAAGCTCTGGAGCAAGCGCAAAAGACCGAAACAGCAAGGAAGAAGACGCCGAACAGGAGGCGATTCTCAAACGCATCCGCGAATTCAACCTCAAGCCAAAGGAAATCCGGGAGCATCTTGATCGATATGTCATCCGCCAAAACGAAGCCAAAAAAGTGCTGTCTGTGGCGGTTTGCGACCACTTCAATCACGTCCGCGACTGCATCGAGCATCCGGAAAGGCAGGCTGACGAATACCACAAGCAGAATATCCTGCTCCTCGGGCCAACTGGTGTCGGCAAAACCTACCTGATGCGCACCATCGCCAAACTCATTGGAGTCCCCTTTGTCAAAGCGGATGCGACCAAGTTTTCCGAGACCGGATACGTCGGGGCGGATGTCGAGGATCTCGTGCGTGATCTGGTCAAAGCGGCTAATGGCAACATCGATCTCGCGCAGTATGGAATCGTCTACATCGACGAAATCGACAAGATTGCCAACGCAGCCGGCAATATGGGGAAGGATGTCTCCGGACGCGGGGTCCAGATCAATCTCCTCAAGTTGATGGAGGAGGCGGATGTCAACCAGTTCTCCCCAACCGATATCATGGCACAAATGCAGGCCATGATGGGGGGCACGAAATCACGCGGAGTGATCAATACACGCCACATCCTCTTCATCGTCAGCGGTGCTTTCGACAAGCTCACCGATATCATCAAAAACCGGCTCAACCATCAAAAGATCGGGTTCGATTCCAGAGCGGAATCATCCGATGACGAATCCGGTAGCCTGCTTCAGGGAGCGGAAACACGGGATTTCATCGATTTCGGATTTGAACCCGAATTTGTGGGACGCCTTCCGGTCCGGGTAGCCTGCGAACCACTCTCCGCCGACGATCTCGCCCTCATCATGACCACTTCGGAAGGAAGTATCCTGAAACAGTATCATCGGGATTTCGAGGGGTTCGGCATCGACTTGGAGGTTTCGCCCGAGGCCATTCGCAAAATCGCCGCACGAGCCTACCTCCAGAAAACCGGAGCACGGGGCATCCTCACGGTTCTGGAAAGGATTTTCAGGGATTTCAAATTCGAACTGCCTTCAACCGGAATCCGGAAACTAAGCGTGAGCGAGGAAACGGTTGAAAATCCGGGAGCTTGCCTCGAGCAACTCCTCCGCGAAAACCTGCACCTCATGGCGGATGTCCATCGCGAGGACATCGAACGCTTCTTCCAGCACTTCCTGAATGAAACCGGAATCCGCGTGGAAATGGACGCGCATGGGATGGAGGAGATCGTCGCCCGCTCCAACGAATCCAATCTCAGTGTGCGGTCGGTCTGTGAATCATTGTTCAAGGACGCCCGGCATGGGCTTGCCATCGTCATGCGGAATACGGAAAGCGCCCACTTCACGCTCTCGTCCGATTTTGTGAAACAACCGGATGCCGTTATTTCACGCATGGTGGTTGATAGCTTCAAATCCACAAAGACTACGGAACCCACCGAGTGACGACCCGTTTCTGTATCGAGATCATCCAACGACCCAACACACGCCATGCCGGAAGCTCAGGCCGTTAATCGCTTTTTCAGTTCAATCGCCAACCGCTATGACCTCGCCAACCGCATCATGAGCGGAGGGATGGATATTCTATGGCGCCGACGGCTCGCCCGGATGGTTGCCCGCGAGGCCCCTGCCGACATCCTCGATCTTGCAACCGGCAGCGGGGATGTCGCATTCACCCTCGCCAGACGCGTTCCGACTGCAAAAACCATACGGGGGATGGACTTCTGTGTGGCCATGCTCGACGAGGCAAAGGCCAAAATGAAGGCGGCTGCCTCATCCGGAGTTCGAATCACCTTTGAACAAGCGGATTGCCACCGGCTCCCACTCCCGGATGCATCGGTGGACGCCATCACGATTGCGTTCGGGCTCCGTAATCTTGAAGACCGGGCCAAGGGGCTTCAGGAAATGGAACGTGTTCTCCGTCCGGGAGGGTGCCTTTTTGTGCTCGAGTTCTCCCAACCCTACGGATGGATGCGCCCGTTCTATTACTTTTACCTCAGAAACATTATTCCAATCGTTTCCGGATGGATCACAGGCGATCGCCAAGCTTACCGCTACCTTTCGGACTCCGTTTCCGCATTTCCGGACCGCAACGAATTGAGCAAAGAAATCAAGGAATCAGGGTTCCGGAGTGTGTCCGCGGTCGCCCTCACGGCATCCATCGTTGCTATTCATCAGGCACGCAAATCCAGCTGATCCACATAATTGCGTTTTTTTTCGAATCACGATGAAGGGCATTCGCGCATTTCGGGGTATAGTATAGTATTCCATTCACCCGACACCCATCATTCATATCGCACAAACAACCTCGTTCAACCCTCCACAGCTCTGAAGAATAACATGCATCAACTTCCACCATCCGATCCCGAAATTGATCCCATACTCGACGCATGGACGACGGATCATCTTCCGATACCCAGCCTGGAGCATGCTGTGATATCCCGACTGACACAAGCCAAACGGCCCGGACTGATCGCCCGCATCGCGGATGGATTCGCCAATTTCATGCCGCTTAACTTTTACAGGTGGATGCCCGCCGCTGTCTCTGCCGCATGCATTTTACTCACGGTCGGAGTCTGGTTCAGTTTCAAGGAACACAACCAGCTCAACCGCGATCAGTTGATTATTGCCTACATGAGTGCAATCGATCCGGTATACCGTTTCAAAACCATGCTCGACGGGCAGCCGGACCCGCTACCCATTGCCAGCCTCGCCTCCCACAGAAAAGATCCTATGACTTTCCTGCTCAGGCAACTCGAGGATGAGTTTTCGATCGATGGGAATGAATCCGGCCGGTTGGAAGCGCTGCATCAGGAATACAGGCCAGCCATCGAAGACTACCATCAGAAGCTTCTCGCGGAGAAAGAGCTCTATGAGATCTTTGAAGCCCGCCGGAAAAATAACGAGTCCATCGATTTCATGCTCCTCTTTGAATGGGTCCAACGCCAGGAATCACTCAGCACAACATCACGGGAAACCACCCGCAAGCTCCTGATGGAAATGCTGTCGGTCCTGCCCCAGGAAAAAAGACAACTCCTGCACGAAGCCATCATGGCGACTCCGCAGAATCCATTGATCTAGTAACCAGCATATCCGAGTGCAGCCCCAGCACCAGTCCAACACCAGACTCATGGAAGCCCTCAAAGAGGGCGACCTCGAATCCATGCGGGAAATCATCTCCCGGTGGGAGCGCCCTCTGGTCTCGTTCATCTATCGATACACGCAGGATCTTCCCGCATCCGTCGATTTGGCGCAGGACACCTTCGTCAAAATATTCCAGAAACGGGACCGTTTTGATCCCCATTTCCGTTTCACGACATGGATGTTCGCGATCGCGCTGAACCTTTGTCGCAAGCATGCCCGATGGAAGGGGCGTCATCCCGAGTGGAGCCGCACCGTGAGTCTGTACGCCGATGCCGACGATGAGAAGGAAGGAATTCCCCTCTGCGAGAGGATTGCCGACCCATCCAATCCATCAGCCTCCGAGCCGGATGACCGGCTTCCCGCTCTCAGATCGGCCATTGCCGCACTCTCCCATGATCTAAGGTCAACCCTGATCCTGCATCATTACGAAGGGCTTTCATATTCCGAGATAGCCGAAATTCTCGGATGCTCCGCCCGCGGGGTGGAAACCAGACTCTACCGGGCCAGAAATCAAATCCGCAAACGCATGGGCATCATCACAGCCTCCGGCGATGCAAAGGCCGCACCCGAAGGGCTCCTCGGCACTGTCCTCTGAATCATCATTCAGATATCGGGGATCAATCTTAGATTCTCCCAATCCTAACGTTTTCTGTCTTCTTCCGGAAAACGCTCCCAATAGTCGGCTTGCCGTTCTTTTATGAACTCCACTCTCCCAAGTGCCATGGGGCACTATGGAGAACACAGAACCCAAGAGGACCAAGCCATAAGACAAGGATTGCATCAGAGACGGATCAAACGCACCCTACCCATCCACAGTCCGGATAATCCGGGTCGGACGTGCATCGATTTTTAATTGCCCCCTTGAGTGATTTGTTTCAGAGTCTCAGAGCATTCCACATCCGGTTTTCCTTAATATCTCTTTACTTTCGACTATCGCACTATCCCATGCTCTCCAGACGCATCACCATGAAAGATGTCGCCGCCAGTGCGGGAGTACATCAGACAACTGTTTCTCTCGCACTGAGGAATCATCCGAGCATTCCGAAGGCGACGCGTGAGAAAATCCACGAAGCCGCCAAACTCCTGGGATACAAGCCTGACCCGATGCTTTCTTCGCTGATCGCATATCGGCAACACCATCAGGATAACAAGTCTCCACCGACAATCGGCTACATCATGGATCTGGAGGGAGATGCCCAGCTTCGGAACTCACAGCCGCGCCTGCTTTTCCTGCAAAGTGCCAAACGGCGGGCAAATGAGCTAGGATACAAAGTTGAGCCGTTTTACTACAGCCCCGGCAATTACAGTTCAAAGTCCCTTGATCGGATCTTACTTACCCGCAACATCAGCGGACTGATCATTGCTGCATTCACCCATAAGACCGATCTTGCGCTGTCGTGGGAATACTACAGCGTGATCAAGATCGAAATGCTTCCCTTCAACCTGCGGTTTGACGTAGTCGAAAACAATCAGATGCAGGCCACGCGACTCGCCATCGAAAAGGCCGGGGAGAAAGGATACCGGCGGGTAGGAATGGTGACAGGTGAGCACGATGAGGCCCACACCCGGAACTTGTTTTCAGCCGGATACTACGTCGGGCAAACCATTTTCCCGGAGGCAGACCGGATTCCCTTGAAGGTGATCCCCGGAAAGGATCTTGAGCAGGATTGTGCCGAGATCATTTCGTGGCTTAAGCAATACGAAGTCGAAGTGATGGTAACCAACTGGATCGAACTCATCCCCAAAATGGATGAGATCCGACGGAAGTCGGGACGGGATGTGGTGATCTATCCTCTCGATATTGATCACTTTGATGAGGCACAGACCGGAGTTTTGCAAAACCACGAGGCAGTCGGGCGCTACGCGGTCGATCGAGTCACCGGTTTGATGCGCACCAATCAGCGCGGGATGGTCGATTATCCGACGGTCCACCTCATTGACAGCCTCTGGAAGGAAGCATCCTTGGTTCCAGTCTGATCCCGGCTGAAGCCGTTTGTGTTGACATAACAAGTGAAATTTCGCGCAACAGGGTTTCTAATGTTAGGTAACTCTCCGCCTAAAGCTTGATCAGGATCAACCGATTATCAGGACGAATGACTCGAAGCATTGTCCGCCCGTGACGTTTTTGTGAACCCTGATTATGAACACATGTCCGATTAAACCGGAGCCCATCCGGAAAGCGCAAACCTGTTCCAGCTTTCTATTCTGGAGCCTGTTGGTCGTGTGCCTGATGATGGGAACGCAGCATGTGTCGGGTCTGGACCCGGAACGCAGCATTCAGCAAAGCAACGTTCGCACATGGAAGCGGGACAACGGACTACCTGCAAACACAGTCAATGCACTCGCTGTTGATCGGGATGGCAGTCTTTGGATTGGAATGGCCCAGGGGTTGTTCCTATTCGACGGGATCGATTTCCGTCCTCCTTCGCAGACACCCAGCGATGAGTTGCGCAGTCGGGTCATTGAGTCTCTGGCTCAGAGGTCAGCCGGAGGGCTTTGGGTCGGTATGGACGGGGCCATTTGTGTTTTCGATGGAAAAGCGCTTTCACGCATCCGGGATCCCTTTGTGCAAGGGACCACCTCTCTCCGTTACAGGGATGTGATCGAGGCATCGGATGGGATCCTATATGTCGCCACGACGTCTGGGCTATTCTTCAGAAAAGCCAGTCTGGAAGATTTGGATTGGGAACTGGCGCCGATGGGCAACACCGACATTTTCTCGCTACACGAGGACCCGAAAGGCAGGATCTGGGCAGGCACGGCCGAGGTCGGGCTCTGGGTTTGCGACAAGGGGAAGTGGAAACCGTACTCAGGCAGAGACTATACAGACAACATCATTCACAGCGTGTCGGTCGACACCTCTGGAAACGTATGGGTCGCACCTGCACAGAGTGGCTTCGTGGCCTTCGGACCGGATGATTCTCTTATGATGAGTCCGGATCTCCCGGGACAACCACAGACAACCATGGTCGACAGCGAGGGCTCAGTATGGTTGGGCACATTTGGCGAAGGAATTGTCCGTTATTTCAACGGTCGCATGGAAAGATTCACCCAAGACGAGGGATTGGCGTCCAACTACGTCCTGTCGTTTGCGGAAACTCCGGACGGCAGTATCTGGATCGGCACTTCAGATGGACTGACTCAGCTATTGGATGTTAAATTCCCGACGATATCGACTCACCAGGGACTGGTATCAAACGGCGTCCTGTGCGTGTCTGCCGATCCAAACGGCGGGATTTGGGCGGGAACCAACAATGGGCTTTCCATCATCCGGAATGGCACCGTCAAAAACCACGGGACGGAGGGAGGCCAGGGATTCCAGTCACGTTGGATAAAAAGAATATTCTTCGCCTCCAACGGAGATGTATACCTCTTCGGAGCACGGAGAAATGTCGATCTGTTTTCGGTAACCGACGAAAGGGTGATTCAGTCATGGTCCAGTGAGATATGGCCCAAAGTCATAGTGGAAGATGCTTCCGGGATCCTGGTCGCATTCGGGGATAACTTGATGAGACTCCAGGACGGGGCTTTTGTTCCATACATCCTCAAAAACGGAAATGCGGTTTCCATCCCTTGGATCAACGAAATGAAAGTCGCACCAGGTGGGACCATTTGGATGGTATGTGAAGTGGGCATTTTCAGAATACGAGATGGGATCATGGATAACCTGACCGAGAAGTTCGGACTTCCACCCACCCGCTACTACTATTTGGTCTTCGACGACGAAGGCAACCTATGGGCAGCCCAACACAATGGGATATCGCGAGTAACAGAGGACGGGATCGTTACATTAACCAGGGCGAATGGGCTTCACTCAGACTACGTGTATGCAATCCTTCCGGATAATAATGGCGGCTTCTGGATGGACAGCAACCGGGGAATATTCCGGGTTGATCAACAGGACATGAACGCTGTCGCCGACGGCGCTTCAAAGCGGCTGACATGTGAGGTCTACGAAGGCCGTAACGCCGTGAAGTCGAATGACAAAATATCAATCGAGTATTCCGGGGCGCGCTCCACTGACGGTAGGATATGGTTCCCTAGCAGCAGTGGAGTGATCATGATTGATCCCGACAACGTGAAACATGAGAGCCATCCACCGTCCACCAGTATCACGCAGGTAAAAATCAATGGAAGGCACCACGACTTCGAATCGAATCCGCCCATCGAGCCGGGTCCGGGAAATCTCGAGTTTGACTATTCAACCATCGACTACCGAGCTCCTCACGAAGTGACCTATCGCTACAAACTGGACGGCTTTGATTCCGATTGGGTCGAAGTGGGACCAAGGAAATCGGCATTCTACACCAACCTCTCACCGGGCAGCTACACCTTTCATGTCCAGGCAAGAAACAGTGAAGGGATTTGGGATGAGTCCGGGGCCGGAATCTCTATTACTCTTCCCCACCGTTTCCATGAGACTCCGGCCTTTCGAATCGGAGCAATACTGCTCGCGGCCGCCCTGATTGGATATGTTCTGTGGATGCGCCACATCCACATGGACCGGATCCGCATCCGACAGTCTCACGAACTGATGGAGACAAATGTGAGGATCCGCACCGCTGAGTTGGCGGAGGCAAACGTATCCCTCCGGATGGAGATTGAAGAACGCAAAAGGGCTCAGGCCGAGGCGGAACGATTGCAGGACGAACTTAGAATCGCCGCCGAAGTGGCGCAGGAAGCCTCTCAAGTGAAAAGCCAGTTTCTGGCGAACATGAGCCACGAAATCCGCACCCCGATGAACGGCATCATCGGCATGAGCAACTTGTTATTGGGAACTCCGCTTGACCCTCAGCAAAAAGAGTTTGCGGTGACCACCCGTAACAGTGCTGAATCACTGTTGGCGATCCTCAACGACATTCTCGATCTGTCGAAGATGGAAGCCGGAAAACTGCGTTTCGAGTCGATTGTATTCGACCTCTCGGAAACCGTTGAGGAATCCCTCGAACTCATGGCGATCCGGGCATGCGAAAAAGGAATCGAGATGGCATGCCTGGTGGATGCTGCTCTTCCCTCCAAGTGGTTGGGAGACCCAGGCAGAATCCGCCAGGTGCTGGTAAACCTCACGGCCAATGCCATCAAGTTCACGGAGAAAGGATCGGTTACGATTTCGGTGAAGCCGATCAATGAAATCACGGGAGAGAACCTGCGTTTTGAGATAAAGGACACCGGCATCGGAATACCCGAAGAAACCCAGCAGAAGCTTTTCCGCCCATTCACTCAAGCCGACAACTCAACCACCCGCCGATACGGAGGAACAGGGCTTGGACTCGCGATATCGCGGGAAATTGTTGAACAGATGAATGGGCACATCGGAGTCGAAAGCCGTGAGGGTGAAGGTTCGACCTTCTGGTTCACAATCAAACTCCAACCGCACGAAGATGGAGTTCGCTCCGGGGAGACCGATGACTCCGCCAAACTGCTTCGAGGAAACCATACCCTTGCACTTTGCGACAGCAACCTGACCTCCGAGGTGATGATGCATCATGCCAAGGCGTGGGGCATCCATCTGCAAATCACCCAGGACTGTGCAAATGTCGCATCTCTCGTCTATGACCGGGCGATGTCGGACGAGCCGTTTCGATGGGTCATCATCGCGATGAGACTATCCGAACATGCTGGAATGGAATGCCTGCGATCGATATCGAAAAGTCTCCAGAAATTGCCGAAATCCAAAGTCATCCCTTCCCTGATTCTGCTGACATCCCTTGAGCATCGGATCGACCTTGGGTCAGCCCAAAAGCACAATTTGTATGGGATTTTGACCCTTCCGATCCGCAGAAACGCATTGAGGGAGATGCTGGTCGCGCCGCTGCTACCCGCCAGCGCCGTGCAGAAGACCCCGAATCGCCGCAGTTCCCGAAAGAACGCTGAAGGCAAATCGCGAGAGATCCGTATTCTGGTCGCCGAAGACAACCGGGTGAACCAGCGGGTCATTGAGCTTCAATTGAAAAAGGCAGGCTTCCGTGCTGACCTTGTAGCCAACGGAAGGGAAGCCATCGCCGCACTGGAGAACGGGCCATACGATATCGTATTCATGGATTGCCAGATGCCAGTCATGGACGGATATGAAGCAACCCGGGCCATCCGCAAGAACCCTCAAATTGAGGATGTCTACATTATTGCCATGACAGCAAATACAATGGAGGGTGATCGCGAAAAATGCCTCGCTTCGGGTATGAACGATTACCTGCCGAAACCCACTCGCGAGTCAGAGCTGCTGACGGCTCTTGATCTGGCCCAGAGAGCCATCGATGATCGCTAATAGACTCCTCCTGGCGTCTCTCTACCGAAGTATCTGTCAGCCTCCAAAGCCTTGGTCGGTTGTCAAGCGTTGGGAACCCCACTCTGTCAGGAACCCGGTTGGATCTCAAGCAGATCCGCAAACTTCTCCTGCCATTCGTCCAGTTTCTTGAGGTAGACGCCCGGATCATACGGACACAACACCGGGTCGTGTTCGCTGAGCGCATAGGCCCGCTGCCACATTGCCTTGCGTCCTTTTTCGCCATAGGCGATGTAGTAAACCACTCTATCCCCCTGCTTGGGAACCGGATTCATCCGCAGGGCGACCTCCAATGCGGCACGCCTTGGTGTTTTCCCTTCTTCCGCGGATTTCGCATACACCGCCGGGTTCTGGTTCAGCGACTCCATCTTGGCCAGGGACTTCACCGGAAGCGTTCCGGCGCCGATGGACTCACGCATTTCGTTCATGAGCTCGGCAGGAGGTTTCCCCTCTCCCCCCAATAGATACTGAACCAGGTTCTCGGTGAGATCGCGCAGGAAGGGCTCGATGCCACGGGAGCGCAATGCGGATCCACGTATGATAACCTTGCCCCCCTCATTCAACGCATAGTTTTTGGATTTGTAGCAGAGCATCGCGTCGTAGGCGCCATCAAACTCCAATTCGATCCCATCGGGCAGGATCTCGCGCACCTTGGCCAGCAAACCCTCCGGATCCTTCGCCCACTTTCCCGCACACACGTAAATCCCATCGGTGTCCGCCTCGAGCGGCTCCGCCTCGAGGACATGCATCCGGTCGATAATCGACTGCAGCAGAGCCCGGCCATCCGACGTCACCTGCGCGGCCAACTCCGGATCGCCAAAACGCGCGCCTTGAAATCCAAGGTATCCGTAGAATGAATTGATCAGAATCTTGAAAGTCGCCTGCCGCGCTCCATACTCGCGGCGCAAGGCCGGATCCTTCTCGCTTCTGGCCAATGACTTGTAGCGGAGACGGTAGGTTCTAAGCTCTTCCAGCAGCGGAAGGAACACCCCGAGGTCATCATTCGCAGGATTGCGGCCGGCACGGATCAGCAGACTCGGGTAGAGCGAGGCCACGTCGTAGTGGAAAACATCCCGGAACACGCCACTGCGGAAGCTCTGGGTGTATCCGCCTTCAAATCCGCCAATCGATTCCACCGGATCGGGCAATGCATACCCCGCCTGATAGTATTTCTCGAAAAACAACAGGTCGATCTTACTGGATGTTCCCCTCAGGCTTGCCTCCTGAAGCAAGGTAGGAAAACTCCGGCACTGCTCAAAATAGGTCGGTAACAGAATGGCGGCCACTCCCTCGGTCTCCAGCAAGTCGTCCCGCAGGTATCCCAGAAAACGCGCCCGGTCGGTTTTGAACGTGGCGTGAATCTGGTCGCCTTTGATGTAGGTCCTGTCATGCCCGAGATCCTTGGTTACCCCGAAATGCTTCGCCACCGCCTTGAGTCCATAGGACGTCATGTCACGCGAAGTCAGATCGTAGAGTTGGACCATCAGGTAGGTGTCAAAGACCGTCCGGCCCGGCAGATCGCAACGCTGAAAATCCACCCAACGCTCGGCCACCTTCAAGCGGCTTTTGCGAAACGATGCTTCCTGCCCAAACCGCCCCCATGCACAACGCACCTTGTGTTTGCCAGCCCGCACCCGAAGGTATTCGAGGTCAAAATTGAAGATGTTGTGACCTTCGATCACATCGGGATCCCACTCCTCGAGGTGCTGGTTCAACGCTTCGAGCAAGGCCTTTTCGGAGGCGTCATCCTCGGCATCAAGCGACAGAAGTGCTTCCTTTTCGCCCATCTTGAGGCCAATCGCCAACACCCGCTGGCGCTGTGAGCTCGGAAATTTCCCGTTTGGACCAATCTCGGTCTCAATATCCAACTGACACCGCTTGAGTTCGTCGAAGCGTAAATCCCCGAAAAGCCGCATGCCATGGCTGAGCAAATACTGACTTTCATAAGGCTTGAGCACCTCCATGCGGCGCAGCCCCTTGCCTTGCTGCATCCATTGCCCGAATTGATCCATATCGGAGGTGGTGAGCATCCGGTTGAAGGGTCCGGATCCCTTGAGCGAGTGAACATGGCTTTCGCCATCCAGTGATTTCACATCCTCAGCGGAAACCCACATAAAGGCCTCCAGTTGAGCCTGTTTTTGATGGGTTTGCCCATCCGGGTCGCGAAGGCATTGATGCACGGTTCCGTCAGGTGCCACCCATATTCCGGTCAGGCAGGTATTCTCAAAAGCAGTCGCTGCAGCCATATCGAAGGACTTTGCACAATTTCGTGTCGCCCGCAAACCCTACATTCAACTCAGAATGGAAATCCAATTGCAAAATGCAGTGCTCCATTCGGGTCTCCGGGCCGTCGATTCAGATTGTGGCCATATTCCAGACGTACCGGACCCATAAAGGTCCGCCAGCGAACGCCCAACCCGATCGAACTCAGCGTCTCATCTCCCAGCCCATCGGATGCCAGACGGGACGCCGCCAGCGTATCAACAAATACGACGGCCGATAGGTTGTCAGTGAGCAGCTGTTCAAGCTCAAGATTCAAAAGAAGGTTCGCCCGGGATCCGACAAATTTGCCTTCAACATCCCGCAAGGATGCCTCACCCCTACCGTAACCCCTGATCGAGTTTTCTCCCCCTGGGAACAACAGCTTGCCCACGGGGATGATCTCCTCATCTCCATCCGCTGAGACCACCCATGCCTGATTCAGCGCCGCATGAATGAGCAACCCGGAAGCCATCTCCCGATGCCAGGATACCCCGGCTTCAAAACGCTGGTAATTCGCTTCTCCACCAAAGAGATCGGACGCCCATTCCACATTCGCATACCAACGGAAGCCCGTCGTCGGATTCACCGGACTGTCCCGACGGTCGCGTGTCACGCGCAATTCCAAGCTTCCGGAAGTGGTGCGGTCATCCGCGTATTCCCTGTTTTCACCCAATCGGCTGTTGCTCACTTCCAGATCCTGAAAACTGTACAACAGGTCCACATTCAGCGCCGCATCAGGAAACCACTTCGATACCCCGGCTTGCGCACCGGCTTCCCGGTGATCAAACGACGGCTCCTCCCGCGTCAATGCTTTCACGCCTCCGGAAAGCGAAAGATCCTTGATGTAGAAATCCGGCACCAGATAATTCAGTTCACCGTAGGAACTCTTGGTCGACACAACACCCTTCAAAGAGGCCCGATGCCCCCTCCCCCATAGGTGCCGTCGCTCGAGCAGAAATCCACCCCGCTGTCGTTCGTAACTTCCCCAGCCCACAAAAAAATCCAGTGCCCATGGGAAACGCTCCTCGAGTTCAAACACGAGATCGCGCACGCCTTCCGCGTCGGATGATGGCTCGGTTGACACTTCCACCCGCGCAAAGTGCCCCTTGCCCGATAATGCCATCCGCGTGCGGTCGAGCTCCACCGGGTTGAGCAGGTCTCCCGGATGGATCGCCAGGTGGGAGCGCAGCCATGATCCCTTGCTTGATTGATGCCCGACAAAACGGATTTCGCCCACGCGATATTGATCTCCGGCATCCACCGAAACACGGATTGCCCCATTAAGCGGTTCATCACCTCCACCTTGGAGTAAGCGAACCTGTGCCTGAGGATATCCAAGCCCGAACAGAGTATTCCGGATTCTCAGAACCAACTCCTGTCGCAAGTGCCGCGACAAGGGTTGTCCCACAAACTGAGCCGCCTGTTCCTCAAGCTTTTCGGGCGCAACCAATGATCCTTCCAATACGACCTTTCCGACCTTCCGCAATGACCCTTCCTCAACGGAAACCATCACCGAAACCCTTCCGTTTGCATGGATCATTTCCTGAACTGTCCCTTCCACCTTGGCGTCCGGGTAACCGGCCTCCTGGAGCCAGGCGAGTAACTGCGCCTGCCCCTGAGCAAATCGCCCCGGGGTGAATACCATGGCCGAACGCCCCTGAAACGGAAGCGGATCGCGAAAGAAAAAGCCTTTCACTCCTTCATAGTCGAGTATCGAAGACCCCTTCACCACGAGCGCGTAGTAAAAAAAGCGCACGCCCGGCTGGAGTTCATAATCAACCCGGGCCACATCGACATCACGGGGAACAAAAACCTCCGATGGACGTTGCCATTCCAATTCCAGACGCTCACCCGAGGAGGTGGTGACTTTCGCAAGCACCTTTCCATCCAGATACCCTGACTCATGAATTCTGGACAACAGCACAACCGCGATGTCCTCGACATCTGCTCCTGCAAGAGCCGTTTCCCGCCCAAACAGAACCTGAACTTCCCGGGATAGTTTCCGGTCGGTCAGCCATCTTGCACCATTCACGCTCCATGGGCGGGCATCCAATCCAACGATCGACACAAAACATGCCATCCAAACAGCGCACAGGCATCGGGAGAACCTAAAGGAATTCCTCATTCTTCCTCCCCTTCTTCGGATGGTTTTTGAAAACGGCCATGGCTCAGCACTCGAAACCGTATTCCGGTGTTCCAGAAGTCATACTCGTCGTATTCACCGAGAATCTGAAAGCGATCATTCAAACGGAACTCCATCTCCAGAGTTTCCTTTCCCTGCTTCGAAAGCTTTGCCCCGGATTGCATCTCAAACCGCGAAATCAGGCTGTGCTCGCTGCCGTCCGGAGAAGCGAACAAACCTTGCGCCAAATACTGACCCAAACGGCCCGCCCGCGATGCAGAGGAAGAGCGCATCCCGCCTCTGGGATTATCGCCCGACAAGACCATCAGCAGGATTTCCTCGGAACTCAAAGGCGGATTTGAAGTGAAACGCACCACCGGATCTGCGGCATAGCCCGACACGTCCATCGAGATATCATAGCCGAGGCGCCGGCTGTTCCCTTTCAGATCCACCACTGGATCGTAGGGTTGATCCGAACGCAGCTCGACGCCCCCGGATTCGATGTCAAACGCCGCAAAGGGGAACAATACCCGCCCTTCATCGAAAAAAGCCCTGCCCGACAGGAAGGGATTCTCCATCGTGCCCTTCATTTTCATGTCAATGGATAGCGAGCCGATCAATGCGGGAGTCCGCAATCGCATGAATCGATCGCCCACCACATCGATATTGAGTCTGAATTGATTCCACGGAGACGCCGATACCGAAAAATACGGTGGTCGGCTGGTGGCACTGCGGGTTGCGCCCCCCGGCGCCACCAGCAACGCTGACGAATCCATGAGCAGCAACCCGTCACGCAAACGCACCTGGCCGTTTACGACCCACGGATCCAGCGCCTTCGACCGGCCCAGCTTCAGGTCGAGATCCGCACGCAGCAACAGCCCTCCCTGCCGAACCAGCGAAATACCCTCTCCCTTCACCGTCAAACCACCGGTGAGATTCTCCCAATCTGATGCATCCAAATCGCCGGAAACCACCACCGGCTCACGCCCGAGAAATCCGCTGAACTCGCGTAACGTGATCTTCTTCCCGGACAAGTGCCACTCGCTCTTCATGTCGCGAATCGCTCCGAATGGGAAGATGGCCCGTGTGTGGGCTCCATCCATCCGCACAAATCCTTCAACCCCATCGCGAACGGTGCCCTTGACCCGCGCCTCAATCGTGCCTTCGGGTCTCATCATTTCGCTGGCCAACATCGCCAGTGGAGCGAGTGAAGACGGTGGCACTTTAAAATCAAAAGGCATTTGCATGGGATCCACTCCATCCAGCTTACCATCCAACACATCCACCAACGCAACACCTGGATCCACAACCCCCGCTACTTCAAATGATCCGATTTCGGAATCAATCCGCAAGGGAACCCTGACGCCGGATGCGTCCCACTCCGCTGAAAGAGTCCAATCCAAGGCAGGAATGTTGATTTCCCCATTCGCACTGGATCGAGTCCGCATGTTTCCCTCCAACGCGGCACCGGGATCATCCGATGGACCGTCGATTTCAAGCCGCAGGGCAAGCGATTCGACCGGCACCGGCAAACGCTCCACCTGATTCCGAAGCCATCCACCGGCATCGTCCCACGACACTGTAAGATCAAACATCCCATGATCGATCCGGCTGAGACGCCTACCCTCCCCCATGTTCAAACGATAAGGGATCCCTCCATTGAGCAGGATCCGCATTTCTTCCGGCCCGGACACTTCCACGGACTCCGCGCGGATCCCATCCTCACCGAGCTTCAAGCCTCCGCCCATCCGGTAATCCGCTCCACGGAACCCGGCTTGGATCGCCCCATTCCATGCAAAGCTCAGATCGCCGCCGGCAAGGGAGCCCTCCGCATCCATCCTGTCGATTTCCAGTGCATCCAACGGCACCGATACCCACGGATTGACCCACGACAACGGACTCCACTTCTCGACCTCCAAGGCGCCAGAGGACCTATCCCCGGATGCCCACTGCGCATCCACAAGCGCTCCGCCTTCAACTGCTTCCCGAAGTTTGATATGCCCAACCGAAACCTGGCCGTCGCTTCCGAAATCCACGCCAAAGGGATCGGACAACCGCAGCACCCTGCCATCCGATGCATGCCACTCGATCCCACGCACCATCAGGTCCGTTTTCTCCTCCCAGTTCAGTGCACCCTCAAGCCCTATCAAGGCACCACCGGGATGAATCAATACCAGAGAGGCCGTGTAGAGTTCCCTCAGGTTTCCTCCAAATTCAGCCATCATCCCAACCGCTTCTGACCCTCCGGGATACTGAACTCCATCCGCGCTCAACTCACCCGCATACCGGATATCCTTGATCGGACCATCCGCCTGAATCCCACCTTCCAACCGGGTCCAACGCACTTCATCCGGAACAAAGGCATCGACATCCTCCCGCTTGAGATCGAGGTATACGTCACAGACACCCAGATCACCCGTCCCGTAATTCCAGCTTCCCTTCATGCGTGCGACACTACCATGGCCGGCCGTCACCTGGAATGTATCCAGCAAAATGGAATCGCCACTCCACGATGCCTTCAGTCCCAGATCAAGCTGCGGGTATTCGCGGAAGCGCAGGCTTTCACCATTCAATTCCAACGAAACCACGGGGTGGGTTTCGGCATCCAAAGATAGCCCTTCCGTGTTGATGCCACCTATGAGCGTGCCCGTCAGCCCCTCCACACCCAAACGTGACAAGTCAAAATCCAGAGCCGCGCCAACCGAGCCACTCAGCAATTTCATCTCCCAGTCATACGTGAGCGGATCCCGGACGCGGGCGAGCAACCCATCTCCTTCCACCTGAAAATCACTGAGGCTGATCCGGTCCGCATCGCCTTCCAACTCGGCACGTGCCATCAAGCGGGGAAGCGTTCCACTGCGAAGTGCATCGGACGAGCTCCCATCACCCGCAAGCAAGCGAAGCTCCTGCCGATGGGCACCATCCTTCCAATGCCCGCTCCAATCGAGCACCAACGCATCCTCATCAGCCTCCATCCCATCGGATGCGAGACCGATATCCCCATACGCGACCTTCCAGTCATCGGCAATCCACTCGGCCTGGTCCGGCAACCACCCATCCTTCCAAACCGCACTTCCTTCCAAACCGCTTAGACGATGGCTCAGCTTCCATGTCAGCCGTCCACCTTCGTCGCGGTTCATCCATTCCAAATTCAATGCGATCTCACGCACCGGTATCCCGATGCGCATGTTCAAGCTGCCCGGACTCGAAACCAGTCTCCATTCCAGATGCTCCGCCTCCCTTTCTTGAACACCGATATCCGCTTCCAGACTCAACGCGCCATCTTTCCAAAGCAAGGATCTCACCTGCACTTTTGCCGATGGGTGATGCACCTGAACACTGCCGATATCCACCCAGGGAGTCCATCGGCGCGCCAATTCCAAATACCGGTCCAGATCCGCCATCAGAGCGTTCACTCCATCCAGACCCGCCCGCGATTCATCCGCTTGATCCTCCTCAACCGGACCACCGTCAATCGTGACCTCGACCCGCTCCGCCCGGAACAATGGCGAACCCGACTCCCGCCCGATCAAAAGATTCACCCAACGCAAGGGAGCATGAAACGACACTCCGTCCGCTACCACCCGAAGCGATGGCTGCGAAAACGTCACACGACCCCACTCCACCGAACCGGGTCCTGTGCCATCCGCTGATCCTTCAATCTTCAGCACCTCATCCGGGACAAACCAACCCACTGCCAGGGCTAACCACCATGGCAACGTGAGCACGACCAGAAAGAGCAGAACAAATCCCGCTCCCAAAACCATCAACAGCCTTTTCAGAAACCTCTTCACGACCCGGAGCCAATCTCCCTGCTATGCCCCCAAAACTCAAGCCATTCCTCCCCTTTTGCGGTCATCCGATCCAACCCAACCATCCTGACCATCCTTGCTCGCGCCTGCATCCCCCAGCTCCATGCCATTGCCCGAACACACCATCCCTTCCAAAAGCCCTCTTCCGGAGGGGGTGGATTCAGCCATCCTCTATTCCATACCCCACCAGCCGGTCAATCGCTTGCGGATGAGCAAGGACGCTCATCCCTACCCCCAAAGGCCACTCCCAATAGTAGCGTGAGCATCCCTGCTCGCGCCCTCGCGCTTTTGTTTCCCACACGTCGGAAATCCCCCGAACCCGGTAGGGCGAACCGTCCCGGTGAGCCGCTCTTCCCTCTGCCTCTCCGCGCCTCTGCGGGAGAACCTCTTCTTCTTCCTCAAATCTACCAGTCGTTCAATAGGCATGACTCCTTGCAACTCGAATGTCGGAAAGTTCACACTTTCCGCTACGGGGAGAATGAGGGGGAATGATACAACGGGAGCCATTCTCTTCACGTAGCGGGACGCGTAAGCGTTCCGTCTTGGTTTCATTCCCACG
>JAPXRV010000040.1:0-27090 GCA_033813415.1 Opitutales bacterium
CCACTACCTTGGCCCCAGGCTGCGCTCCGATCACCGCTTTCACAGGAACCGCGCCCTCCGGCGTGCCTTCCACGAATAGCGACAGGATCTCAGGCGAAGCCTGAACGGTCAGGTTTTCGTCGGACTGCGGTTTGCATGCGCTTAGTGCAAGCGCCGAGACTGAAACAAGCGCGATTACGAACCGACTGACGATTGGATTGGATGTTTTTTTTGTCTTCATGGTAATATTTCGTTTTCTTGTATTAATATATTGAATTCAGGACGTGCGGAGAGCCGTGGGAAGGTGGGTGCCGAGGCACCGGTAGGCGGGTGGCAAGGTGCCAAGCACGCCCATGAGAAATCCGGTCGCAAGCGCGACTGCCAACAAGCCACCGTCCAGCGTGAGTGAAAAGCTTCCGATCGAGAAGAAAACCACACGGTCGGCGAACACCGCTGCAGCCAACGCAAGCGCGATCCAAGTCCCGGCGAGCGTGGTCAAGAGGCTCTCTTGAATGAGGGTGAAGACGATACTCAGGGAGCTGAATCCGAGCGTCCGCAAAGCCGCGAATTCGCGGATGCGGGATGCATACGAGGCATAGAGCAAGTTGAGTCCGCCGAAAAGCGCCCCAATGGCCACCAGCGCGGTGGTCAACCATGTCATCCACCGGATGGGCCGGTAGAAGACGGAGAGTTGTTTGTAGTAATCGGATTCCCGCAATGACACCAGCTCCAGGTCCAACCGCTGCTTGCTGAACAGATCCGCCGAGCGGAAATCCTCAGCCCGATCAAGCCTGACGATTACGCAGGATAAGGTTTCGCGCTGCGTGAGGGTCATCAAGTCGCCCCGGGTGAACCACACCTCCGACTCCAGGAGGGAACCGGGCGCGTCAAAACGTCCGGAAATCCGGAATTGCTGGCCTTCGAACATCAAAGACTGCCCCACTGCAAGTGACCCGGGTCCGGTGCCAAGCGCATGGTGGGCAAGCACACCGACCATCACCTCTCCCGAACCGGGAAAGCGCCCCTCCACCATTCGAACCTCCCGCCGCACCTCAAAGACTTTTGCCGTCACCCCGCGCAACAGCCCCTGCCCCACCGATCCGTCCTCCAGTCCCAGATTGCTCATGTATTGAACCTCCCCGGATACGGCATAGGTTCCCATGCGCTGCGAGATACCACGGACCCCCGCCTCGATCAGCCCCTCCGATCGCATGGGGATTTCACTGCGCTCCACGCTCTCCTCTGAACCGGCACCAATAAAGAGCACATTCCGGGGATTTCCGGTCTCGCGGAGCATCCGGTCCATCCCGCCATTGAAAGCACCCGCTCCGATCACGAGGAACACCACCATCGCCGAGCCAACGACCTTTTGCGCAAACTTCGAGGGTTCGCGCAACACACTGCGGCTCACATAACTAAAGGGAAGCAGGCTCATATCTGAATCGTTCTCATAGTAGGGTTTATCCAGATCGGATCACGAGTTTCGAAGGGACGACACAATCGACCGGTTCGCAGCCAAAACCGCTGGCCATGCCGATGCCAAAGCCGACAAAACTCCGACAACCACCAATGCGGTCAGAGCTACGATCAACCGCGGTTCTATGGCCAGAGTGATGCCCTCGTTGCCCAGCGTGAAGTGCCGCCAGGAGAAAAACCCATAGGCACCCGCCACGCCGATCACCCCACCGGCCACCCCAAGCAGAACCCCCTCACTAAGCGTCAGCCAACCAATCGCTCTTCGGGAGAAACCCAAGGTTTGAAACACCGCACTCTCACGCACCCGGCTCCGGGCAATCAGAGCAAGGGTATTACCCACCAACGCCACCACTGCGGCAACCGCCCCCAATCCCAACCACCGCGTGAATGCGATAAGCTCGATCATGTCCTTGGCGGTCTGGGCAAAAAATGCTTTTTCCGGGCGCGTATTGGTTCGGATTGTGTCCGTCCGGAAGCGGTCATCAATCGCCTTTGCAACCTTCTCGAGAACATCATTCGAAGCCACGCGCACATTAAACTGGGTGACAATTCCCAAACCGGAGCGAGAAGCCTGCTGCAGGAACGGAAGATGGACGTAGGCCACGTTGTTATCCTGGGGCAATTGCGAGTCAATGATACCGGCCACATGCACCCGAACCCCGACCGCTTCAAACGTATCGCCCGGACGCAGCGCACGGCGTGCGGCGAAATTCCGCCCGACGAGAGCCCCATCTCCCCGCGACTCCCAGTCCGCTATCGATCCGGCGATCACATTCATATCCGGGTTGAAACGAACCAGATTCTCCGGCGGAACCCCCCGGAAGGTGATCACATCGAGACTCGCACCGCAGTTATTGACCACGATCTGGACCGGGATCACCTCCCGCACACCTGGCACCTCGCGGATACTGGCTGCGTAGTGCTCGGGAAGACGTGACGACGCAGGACAAAACCGGTTCTCACGATAAACGATCAGCGTGGTATCGTCCGCGCTGCCTTGAGTGAAACGCCGCAACGCGTCCTGCATGGTCTCCACCGCAGTGAAGAGAAACATCGCCGACGCCACCCCCAGAATGGTGAGCAAGCTCCGGGTGCGATAACGGGCCGCCTGTTTGAAGGCAAGTCGCAGAAGTGAAATCAGTTTTGGCATGGCAACCTCCTCCTCAGTGGGTTAACACCGCTTCCGGCTCGGTCACCAGTTGCCCCTTTTCAAGGTGCAGGATCCGGTTGGCCGCCCCCGCCGCCCGCGGATCGTGGGTGACCATCACGATGGTCTTTCCGTGTTCGCTGCAAAGCCGCGACAACAAAGCAAGGATCTGGGTCGCCGACTGACGATCCAAGTCCCCCGTAGGCTCATCCGCCACGATCAGCTTCGGGTTCGCGACAATCGCCCGTGCAATCGCCACCCTTTGCTCCTGCCCGCCCGACAACTCGGACGGACGGTGATCGCCCCGATTGTCCAACCCGACCAACGAAAGCGCGGAAGCCACTTTTCGCCGTCGATCCGCCGCACTGAGCGACCGGTCCAGCAGGAGTGGCAGTTCCACATTTTCCCAGGCGGTGAGAATCGGCACCAGGTGGTAAAGTTGAAAAACATATCCACAGTGTCCCGCCCTCCACCGGGTTAACTCAGGAGGCGAGAGCTTGTGCAGCGGCGTCTCGCCCACCCATAGCTCACCGGTCGTCGGGTTGTCGATCCCGGCGATCAGATTCAGCAAAGTGGTCTTCCCCGAACCCGATGGACCCATCAGCGCAAGAAACTCTCCCGGATCGATTTCCAGATCCAATGCGTTAAGTGGCGTGACGGTGCTCTTTCCCTTGTAGTAGGTTTTCGAAACCCCGAGACAACGGATGTAAGGCTTGTTTTTCATAGCTTTCAAAGGTTTTGATTCTGAATAATCCGGATACGACTGCCGGCTTTGAGTTCGGGTGGAGGATCCAGCACGACCGGATCTCCGGGTGCCAATCCGGATACGATCCTCGAGTGGTTTGCGTCCCGACCCTCCATGACCTTAACCTCCACAAGATCCACATGCTTACGGTCGGCGGATACCCGCCACACCCGGCTCTGACCATCCTGCGTCAGCACCGCTTTGGCTGGAAGATACAGATCCAGGCCACCGCCTTCGGAATGCTGCACACCGGAAGAACCCGTTGGCTTCGCAAAAAACTCCCCACGGCAGAGCATATCCGGGCGTAACGCTGGATCCGGATCGAGGATGCGCACCTTCACCTGCAGGGTATTGCGTTGGAGATCAGCCTCCCCGACGATGCGGGTCACCTCACCCTCAAAGGTCCGCTGCGACAGCAAGCCGGTCCGCACCTTCACCGGCTGCCCGATTTCAAGCTTGGAGGCTTCCTCAAGCGGAACATCGATCCTGGCCTGCAGCTTTCCCGGGTCAAAGATGAGCGCCACCACATGCGAGTCCGTCATGTCTGACGCCAGCATCTTCTTCCCTCCCGGAGCGGCCATCAGGCGCTGAATGACACCCGACACCGGAGCACGGATGCGCATTCGCTCAAGATTGAGCTGAGCACGCGCCAGTTCATTCCGGGCATGGGCAACCATGGCCTGCCGTACTGATAAGCGCGCCTGCCCCTGCTCCCGTCGACTCCCTGCAGCCAACACCATCGTTTTCGCCGACTCCAGAGTCGCCAGTTGAGTCGCGAGCTTCAACTGCGCTTGGGTGATATCCTGCTCGGCAACCGCCCCATCCGAAAGCTTTGACATCCGATCCGCAACATCCCGGAGCTCTTCCGCCCTCGACTCCTCGACCGCCACCCGTGCAACCGCGAGCTGGTAGTCGTGCTCAAGCGAGTCAAGCTCAGATGCCATCGACTGCAGTTCCGATTCGCCCTGAGCCAGCAAAGCCTCCGCTGCCGTTAGATCCAACCGCGCATCCTCCTCCACCAGCGTGACAAGCGTCTGCCCCGCTTCCACCGATTCCCCTTCGAGCACCAACACCCGCTCGACCACGCCCGACGCCAAGGCATACGCCCGGTAAGGAAATGGATCCGCCTCAATCCAGCCCGAGGACTGGAAAAGCGCCTGGGGAGAATCCACTCCGCCAGATCCGGAGCCGCGATCCAAAGCTCCCTCCCGGGTGTCGCCTGCCGTCACCACCGGTGTGACAACCGACACGGGCACCGACGGATACAAATGCTCCCCATAGAGGGCAATCAACGTCACCGCAAATGCCCCGATCAAGGCAAACGGGATCAGGCGCACAAGCGCCTCCCTTCTGGGAACCTTTGGCCGACCAGCGACCTCGCGATGGGATGTTTCAGGCTTTGAAGCCAACAGCTTATCAAGCTCAGATGTCATGAAAAATGGAAGTGTGGTTGCTTTTCCCCCGGCAGACACCACGTCAGCCGGACATACGCAGAGGAACGCACCTCAAACGGAGGTCCCTCACTCAAACCGAGCCAGGGACACGCATCCCTGGAATCACTCCCATCTCAGATCTGAAAAGACTGCTTCCAGACGCGCAAAGGCGGCCCGGACGGCATCGTCCGCATTCTCTCCGGATTCCACTCGCAATCCCCTGACGCCACTCCAGACCATATCGGAATCCATTCTGCAAAAATCACGCCATCCGTAGGCGGTTTTGGCTGAACCTTTTCAATCGAAAGCTGGGACTGGACCGGCTTCACCGGCTCATGAAGGCAATCACACGGCTCTTCCTGCCCATCAGCAATCCCTGCGCAGCAAGAATCCGCCGGACTCGTTTCCGCGCTGCAACAGTCATCCACCCCGAAATACCCTCCGCAGGGACCAATCGTCCCATACGCAACCGCCCCCTGACTGACGTAGATCAACGCCACCAGCAGCGAATACCAAAAACTGTTACGGGATCTCTTCAAAGCGCTTCCTCAAATCACAATCCAGAGTGGATACCCAGCACAACGAAACGCAGACCCGACTAATTGCAAGAAGATTGCGCTACAGCTGCCAACACCGACCTGCGCAAGCGAAGCAGATGAATGATTCAACGAGTGATTTCTTCACAAACATGCCGATACGATGGGATGAGAAGCCTTTAGCGATCGGTTGGCGAACGGCTCCAAACTCCTTAAATAAAGGGACATTTGGGATACACTTGGAAATCCCTTCCGAGAGAAGAGCATCCATGTTTATCAAAATAAAAGAAACTGACTGTCTTCCCTGATTTCAAGGACAATCAAATTCATTTAGAGGGATGGATTCTAATCCTGTCCGGATAATTACGATTCATACTTTTCCGGTGGATGGGAATTATTCCACCTGATCCTCAATCGATACAAAGTTTGACGATTCTGCATTCAACCCTACACTGGTCTTAGTTTTCAAACCGATATACCGTTCCATTCCATGACTCAGATATACCCGACTTCCGCCCTGAAAACGATCGTTGCGCTTGCCGCTGCCATGCTTGTGGGTGGGTGCATGACCCATCAGGTATCCGCACCCAGAATCGGTCTGGCAGAAGAGCAGGCCAGATTCGATCAGATTCAACCACACGGCAATGACCTTGATACACTCTATGCGGATCAGGCCGAACTGGGCCGCACAGGTAGCATCGTGATGGATGGCAGCAATCCCCTGGTCCAGGTGATCGGACTTCCAGAAGGGAAATCCTTCGCGATTGCTGTCCGCGTACCGGAAGGAGCTGGCCAATTTGTGATCCGTTCATTCCTTAGGCCTGGAACCCAATCGGAAACCCCATCCGTCTTCTACCCGCAGGTCATTGCGCTCAACGCGCAGGGCAAGCGTTTGGCCATGGCGACCGAGCCCATTCTGCGATTTGAAAAGGCACGGCTCCTCTACAACGACCCGGCCTGTTTCATGATGGAATCAATCCTGCCGGACGGAACCGATCGGGTGGCTATCCTAACTGATTTCGAGATAGCATCGCGAGGTGGAATGCTCGCCGACACCTATTCCGCGGTGTTTGACGCGATGAGCCGGGAATACGGCGAACCCAGCCCGGAACCCACTCCAGCCCAGAAGCTTGAGCGGATCCAACCCAGCCCTACCGGTTCCATCTCACTCCGATTCGACCCTTGAGGCCGCAGCAGGCAGGAGCAACTCCCCAGCCAACCATCTCAAAACCGGGCCTACTCAATGCCCCATTGTAAACAACCCGAATCTGCCACCTCAAACGATTGAACCAAGCTAACTCAGTCCCTAAAAACACCATGGACGGTATTTAGCCCGTCGGAGTTGACCCAGGCTCGATCGCAAGCACGCTACTATTGGATGAGCCACTCATGAGCTCCGATTGTCCTATACCCCCCCGACTCCAACAGCAGACACGGGATCCTCGTGCCGGATCAAAACACTTTGATGAGACAGCCGATGCATCCTGAGCATCCCACCTTCCAAAGCTCTCACAACCCCGGATTCTTAACCATGACACGAAAAACAATAACTCATCCCATCGGCATGCTTCTGGCCACGCTGCTGATCATGCTACCATTCCAGTCCAAAGCTCTGGTAGTCCCTGAATACGTCATCCACGAAGCCACAGAAGGAGCATTTCCGCTGGTTTCGGAAGGAACCGCCGCCACCGTTCAAGTTTCACCCGAAGATCAACCCGGAGTGATGAGAGTCGTTCAAGACTTCTGTCAGGACATCGATAGGGTGACCGGGATCACACCGCTGCTCCATGCTTCCAATGATCCGATCGCGGCTGACGCATTGGTCATCGTGGGAACCCTTGGAAACAATCCCCTCATCGACCGCATGATCAACGACGGCACTCTCAACGTCGATTCCATCCGCGGCAAGTGGGAAGCCTTTCTTCATCAGGTCGTTGACGACCCGGTTCCCGGAATCAAAAGGGCCTTGGTGATCGTGGGGAGCGACCGTCGCGGAACGATGTATGGACTCTACACCTTGTCTGAAGAAATGGGCGTATCTCCGTGGTATTGGTGGGCAGATGTTCCCGTCAAACATCAGGATCAGGTCTACGTATTGCCTACCCGGCGGGTGGATGAGCCAACTGTCCAGTATCGTGGAATCTTCCTCAATGACGAAGCTCCGGCACTCACCGGTTGGGTGCACGAGAAGTTCGGCAACTACAACCACGAATTCTACAAACACGTATTCGAGTTGATACTCCGCCTGCGTGGAAACTTCCTCTGGCCCGCCATGTGGAGCAATGCTTTCTGGGATGATGACCCGCTCAATGGACCGACTGCTTCTGAATATGGTATCGTCATGAGCACATCCCACCACGAGCCAATGAACCGGGCGCACCAGGAATGGTATCGCTACGGTAAAGGCGGAGAATGGGACTACTCTAAAAACCCGGAGGGACTCCAGGATTTTTGGAGAGAAGGCATCCGCAAGACCATGGACTGGGAAACCATCACCACGCTGGCAATGCGCGGCGATGGGGACCGCGCCATGAGTGAAGACACCAATGTCGCCCTGCTGGAAAAGATTGTGGCGGATCAACGTGCCATCATCTCCGAGGAAATGAAGCGCCCGATCGAGGAAGTCCCACAGGTATGGGCGCTCTACAAGGAAGTCCAGAGTTACTATGAACACGGCATGCGTGTCCCCGACGATGTAATCCTGCTATGGTGCGATGACAATTGGGGCAACATCCGTCGCCTCCCCTCTGAAGAAGAACGCAAACGTCCCGGAGGTGCCGGAGTATACTACCACTTTGACTACGTCGGGGGTCCCCGCTCCTACAAATGGATCAACACGGTTCCGCTTCCCAAGATCTGGGAGCAGATGCACCTCGCGTGGCAATACGACGCCAACCGCCTCTGGGTGGTTAACGTGGGCGATCTCAAGCCCATGGAATTCCCCATCGACTTTTTCCTGACCTACGCTTGGAACCCCGAACGTTGGCCCCACGACAAACTCGCTGAATACCAGACTCAATGGGCATCGCGCACATTTCCCGAAATCCATGCCGAGGAAATCGCGGACCTGATTGCCGGTTACACCCGCCTCAACGGCCGAAGGAAGCCCGAGCAAATCGACCCCGGAGTTTTCAGCATCCTCAACTACCGCGAGGACGAAAGCGTTCTCGCCGAGTGGGACAATCTCTCCCAAAGGGCTCAGGAACTCTACGATTCCATCGGACCTGAGTATCAGGACGCCTTTTTCCAGCTCGTGCTCTACCCGGTATGTGCGAGTGCCATCATCACTGAGCTTTCGATAACCGCCGCCCGCAACAATCTGTATGCGGTGCAAGGCCGCGCATCCACCAACACCTTGTTCGATCGCGCGGTGGAGTTATTCGAAGCTGACCGCGAGTGGGCCCGTCGCTACAATGAAGATCTGGCTGGCGGAAAGTGGTCTCACATGATGGATCAAGCAAACCTTGGCTACACCTACTGGCAACAACCCCAGCGCGAGTTCATGCCGGCAGTCACCCGCGTGCACACCCCGCAAGCTGCGGAGATGGCCATCGCAATCGAAGGCGATCCATGGTCTTGGCCGACCCACAATATTAACTACGGGAAACCCAGGATTCCCGGGCTGGACGTCTACGCTCAGGGTTCCCGCTGGGTGGATGTGTTCAACCGGGGCACGGATCCATTCACGTTCAAGGCGGAAACAAGCGCTCCCTGGCTGAATGTATCGCCATCCGAAGGGGAAGTGACGGAAGATACCCGGATCGAAGTCAGTGTGGATTGGAGCAAAGCCCCGTTGGGAGCATCCGATCAATTCATCACGTTGGCAGGCTCCGATGGGACGAAGGTGCAAGTCATCGTTCCGGTATCCAACCCGGAATCCCCCCGCCCCGAATCCCTATCCGGATACATCGAAAGCAATGGAACCATCGCGATCGAAGCCGCCCGGTTTCAGCGGTCCTTCGTCACCTCCGACCTATCTTGGCAGACCATTGATGGACTTGGGCGCACACTCTCGGGTATCACTCCATTCCCCGTCACGGCTCCAGCTCAGGTTCCTTCGGTGGATTCGACCCGTCTTGAATATGATTTCCACGTCTTCAAAGCCGGAAAAATCAAGATCGAGATGCATTTCTCACCCACTCTTGACTTCCAGCCAGGAGACGGTCGCCGTTACGCAATAGCCATCAACGACGAACTCCCGCAGATCATGCCCCTACAGACCATGGAGACGATGCAGAACTGGGAGAAAGCTGTGTCCGAAGGGGTGAGGAAAGTCACCACCACCCATGAAATCACGCAGGCCGGGCCACAGACCCTCCGCTACTGGATGGTCGACCCGGGTGTCGTCCTTCAACGGATCGTTATCGACACGGGTGGACTCAAGCCCAGCTATCTCGGGCCACAGGCCAGCCCGCTATTCCAAGCCAAGGCTGAGTAAGGACCACAGGCCCACACTCATTCACAAGCCCTGCCGGTTATAATCTGCCAGCGGGGCTTTTTTTGGACATCGGAACACAAACCAAGGTCTTCTTACCGATTCAACAAGACCAGCCTAAGAAATGAGACATACTAACCCTTTCGATGAGGGCATCCAGCATCCGGATCGCCCCGATAGTCCGGCGAGAAAAGAAAGCTCCGGTTTGCCATCACAAGGATCAAAGACAACCCAAACATTATCAAGGTCTGGATCATACCAGCAACGAAGGTTTTTGAACTTCACGACGAGCGTCCAGAAAACACTCTTCTGAAGGTTGCGCGATCGCACCACCTGATTTGACATATTCCTGAGACGGGGTACCGGTTCACGCCATGGGACACCTGATTCGGACAACCCTCATCTGGCTGCTTTTGGCGAACCCCGTATTTGCGATCGAAAACCCTTCATCCGAAACCCAGACTATGGAACAAGCTATTCTAGGCGGTGGCTGCTTTTGGTGCACCGAAGCGGTGTATGAAACCCTTCCAGGTGTGGTCGATGTCGAGTCAGGATACATGGGCGGCGAGGTGCCGAATCCAAGCTACGAACAAGTGTGCTCCGGTCACACCGGACATGCTGAAGTGATCCGTATCACTTTCGATCCCAAGGCCTTGAGATATGCGGACATTCTCGATCTATTCTGGGAAGCACACGATCCGACCACACTCAATCGGCAAGGAGCAGATGTCGGCACCCAATATCGATCTGCAATTTTCTTCATCGACGAGGAACAAAAGGCTACCGCTCTTGAATCGATCAAACAGGCGCAGTCCAGATTCAATAATCCGATTGTAACCGAAGTCTCACTGGCATCCGAGTTCTACCCGGCTGAGGACTATCATCAGGATTTTTATACTCAAAACAAAAACTATCCGTATTGTCGCGCAGTAATCACTCCCAAGCTGGATAAACTGTCCGGACGCAAATAGACCCAGCCCCCATGGGCCAGATAATCCTGAACGTTTGAAATCGGATGTTGCCACCCGTGTTGATGGATCCACAGCGCCTAAGGAGTCAAAGACCCCTACCTTCTCTGAAAACGATCCATGCGCTGCCTGATACCGTTACTTATCGATAAACCCTTCAGGCAAACCAAAGAGTCCTGTCGGTTTTCCGCAAGTCTGCGAAGAACGTTGAGAAACATTGGCGGTCTCTGGGAAACGCTGTGGATAAATGGCACTGTATCCGAAGCCCTTGGGTCTATTCACGACCCGGAGCCTGATCCCGCACATCACATCAGTCGATATAGCTTCGATTTTCATACAAAAACACGTATTGGCATCCATCTGATTCGGGTAGGAACCTTTGACATTGCCCGATATTCCTTTCAAGCCCCTCAGCAGATAATCAAGGGTCAAATACTCTTGCTCCATGGCTATGTGCTCCACTCTCTTTGCCAAGCATCCTTCATTTCGCATCTTGTTGCAGAAGGTTGGGAGGTTATCGCCATTGATTGGCCCGGCCACGGGATTTCTTCCGGGAAAAGAGCAAACATATCCGACTTCAGTGTCTATTCCCAGGTTCTCTCGTCTGTGATTGATACTATTGACCGCAGCGGAAAAGCCCCACTCCACCTGATCGCGCACAGCACAGGATGTGCCGCATGGATCGAATACATGCTCAACGGTTTTCCTGATCCCTTCAACAAAGTCATTCTGATCTCACCACTTCTTCGCAATGCCGCATGGCATGTGAGCGTGACAGGCGTGAGGGTGGCAAAGACAATGGGATGGAGTCTGGTCCCAAGAATCTTTCGAAAGAGCTCGCACGACACTGATTACCTCAAACTCGTGAGACAGGATCCTCTCGCTCCATGGGTTCTTCCCATCCAATGGAGCCAATCCCTTATCCGGTGGGAAAAGAAACTGCATAAGACCACTCCATTTCAAAGACCCGTCACGATATTTCAAGGAACCCACGACACCGTTGTCGACTGGAAGTATGGATTGCGCTCACTACGTCGCATATTTCCCCGTGCATCCATCATCCGATGCAAAGGACAAAGGCATGACCTCCTCAATGAAAAGCTTCCCGCACGAAGACAGGTTTTTGAAGCGATCGACCGGGTTCTCTGTCCCCCGATCTATACCGATCAACATCCACCCGAACCCTGATCTGGAAACCGTTTCAGAAATTTGTGGTTTCGAGCGCTTGACAAGCTTCACTTAGGCTCTTTTTATCCGATGCTTTATTCGGGTCAGGGTAGCTCAGATGGTTAGAGCGTGGGACTCATAAGCCCGAGGTCGAGGGTTCGATTCCCTCCCCTGACACCAATTCCGTTTGCGAGATCCGAAACTCAGCCTTAAACGGAAATTGCATCTGGATATTCCGGGACGCCCAAGAGGTTCCTCCATTCAAACCTACTCCTGGAGACGCAGAGGTTTTAAGCAAAGGATGTGGAATCGGCCATCCTATTCCCGCTGCACAAACAAGAGATACCTCAACATAAGCCACGTAGATGGTTGCTGCCCATCAACAGACCGAAGCGCTACTGCACAAGTTCAGCCAAAACGGAGATGATCGCATCAGAGGTGGATCTTCTGTCGCGAACGCAGGCGGAATACTACGAAAGAATAGTGTCGACAGGACAAAAACTCATCTCGACTCGATCGGCGCTGCGGGTGGTCTCATTGTATTCCTCAAAGCGCCGATCCCTGGCAGATGCCAGTATAGAATCATCTCTCGACTGGAAACGGAAGAATCGCGAAGGAATTAAAGAAGTATTGCACGATATCGATATTGCCGATACCGGCCGCCGTTACTCTGTAGACGTAATTCCCTCTTAGCACGATCATAGTGTGGGCTCTATTGTCCTTCAGGTAGGTATCAGGAAGCGAAACCGTTGCCCTTCGTCCCGGAAAGCCGCCCACACTCATACTTTCCTGAAATGACAGGAGACCCTTCTTTTCACGAACGAGTTCCTGCACCGTAGCGTCGAGAACCCCTTCGAAATTATCGGTTGTGACCTCAGCTGGAGGCAAACGCATCACCGACATCGCATATTCAAATGCGATATGCTTGTAGCTGTAGAGAAAAACGTGGCCTTGACCGCTCGCGGTTTTGAAGGACTGATTACGGACTACCGGCTTGCCGGGAAACTCGATACTAAACCCCAGTTCCGGCTCGGAAATAATCTGCCAATGGGCCGTTGCCACTCCTCCACTCACACCCTCTTGCTCTCGCGAAGAGCAACCACTCCACAAAAAAACGAGGGCCACAAGCAGCAAACGGAATTTTCCATCAGAAAGATTGAAGCAAGGGATACGGATTTTCATGGCGCGGAGTCATCAAGGTTGTTAGAAACCACCTGATCCCAGGATAGAGGGGATGACCGTGCAGGTGGCACAGGATCGTATCCATAACCGGACCATGGGTGGCATCGGGCGAGCCTCTTCACAGCGAGCCAACCGCCCCGCAAAGCCCCATGCACCCGCACCGCCTCAAGCGCATAATTCGAGCAGGTGGGAACATAACGGCAGGTCCCGTCCATCCCGATAAACACCTTGAGAGGAGAGAGAACAATGCGGTAGAACTGAATCAGGGCTATAAGGACATATTTCATGCCGATCTACCGGACTATATTCATCCGGCCGCAGGAGACAAGCTATAGCCGTCTTTCGCGTCCTTGACGATCCACCCCTTGGCGACAAGTTCGCCCCGTAACGCATCCGCCTTTGCCCAATCACGGGATTGCTTGGCCTGCCAACGTTCTTCGGCCAGAGCACTCACATCCTCAGGAACCGCGATGAGCCCCTCCATAGCCGGAGCATCCAGACTCAGCCCGAAGGCAAACATGACCATGTCAAACCCCTTGAGGATGGACGCCCGTTGCGACGGATCCGCAGAGAGAGCGACCTCAGCCTGAGGAAGGAGAGTGAAGAGGCGCCCAAGCGCCTGAGCCGCATTGAGGTCATCCGCCAATGCCACCATAACCGGCTCCCACATTCCGAAACCGGATATTGAATCTCCGACCGGAACCTGCACTGAGGGAGCCTCTGGAGAAAGTCTGGAACGAAACCTCTGCAGGCGCTGCAATGCACTGCGCGCAGCGTGCAGCGAATCCCATGTAAAATTAAGCGGCTGCCGGAAATGGCCGGATATGAGCACGTATCGCAACTCCTCCGGGGTGAACCCCTTAGCGCGAATGTCATCCAACGTGTATAGGTTACCGAGAGACTTGCTCATCTTCTGACCTTCCACGCGGAGGTGTGTGGGATGAAACCAATGCCGTGCGAAAGGCTTGCCGGTAGCGCCTTCGCTCTGCGCAATTTCGTTTTCGTGGTGAGGAAATACCAAATCCACTCCACCCGAATGCACATCGTAGCTTTCGCCGAGGTAGTGCATACTCATGGCGCTGCATTCGATGTGCCAGCCAGGCCGTCCTGGGCCCCATGGACTGTCCCAGCGATTAGGCCCATCCTCTTCCTTCCATCCTTTCCAGAGCGCAAAATCCGAGTAATCCTCTTTGCCGTATTCGTCCTCAGAGTGGAGCCGCCCATCCGCATTGCACACCAAACCATCCCGGCAGAGTCCGGAAAGTTTCCCATAGTCAGGGAATGCCGAGATCCGGAAATAGACCGACCCGTCCTGGCCTTTGTAAGCAAGTCCTTTGTCCACAAGCCGCTGTATCAACTCAATCTGCTGCGGAATGTGCGAAACCGCTGAAGGGCTGTGATGGGGCTCGAGAAGATTAAGTGCTTTGCAGTCTGCCTCAAAGCGCAGCGTCCACTGATCGGTGAATTCCTTGAGTGACAAACCGGCTTTCTGAGACTCACGGATCGTCTTGTCATCCACATCGGTCAGGTTACGCACATGGCAAGTCCGGATCCCCACCGCCTCAGCCGTCCTCCGGAAAAGATCCTGAATCGCGAACGTCCGGAAGTTCCCTATGTGGGCCGGGCCATAAACAGTGGGTCCGCAGCAGTAAAACCGGAGTGCCTGTCCATCTGCAGGAAACACTTTTTCTTTATGTCCGGATAACGTGTTCTGAAGGAGAAAATCCATAGCGGCAATGAAAGCAACTTAGCCAGCATGCCTCAACGTGGAAAGCCAAAAATGTTAACCATGATGAGCAGAGGGATCCGAGTGTGATTATCGACAATCATCATGATCGGTTTTTGAGCGATTAAATCATTGATTGACCGTCTTCCCATCTGCGGATTTCGCTGACAACAGACCCTCCACACAGTATCCATCGAATCTGGACTCATGAACCTATGTCCGGACAATGTTCCAAGTTGACAAAGCATGTAGCCTCAACGAAATTCTGAGCATGCAGACTTTGGCCTTTATACAGAATCTCGGAACCGGCGAGCTGGTGATCATTTTTCTCGTAATTCTTATTTTCTTCGGAGCCAAACGTCTGCCTGGGCTCTTCGGCTCTTTCGGGAAAGCACTCAAAGAGTTTAAGAAAGCCACCCGGGACATCGAAGACGACATCCAAACGGCAATCAACACAGAGCCCCCGCGCCGCGTCCAGACCCCAACAACATCGGTGAATCGCGAACAGACGGTCCAGGCTGAGCCGGAGAGCATTTCGACTCCAGTTCCTCCTAATACCGAGAGTAAAAGCGAAGAAACCGTCTGATCAGGAGACAGCGAGAAAAGGGTTGTTCTTCAACTCATCTCCCACAGTGCTCGCCGGACCATGCCCCGGTAGAACCATGCAATCAGGGGGAAGAGACGCCATGACAGTCTTGAGCCGTTCGATGGCTAATGCCATTCCACCGGACATCCCACCGATTGAACGTGCAAACAGAGCGTCTCCGCTTATCAGGAGTGTTCGCCCAAGTCCCTCAACGATGTAGCTGACACTATCGGCAGTGTGGCCAGGAGTCGAACGGACTCCGATATGAAGATCCTCCCAATCCAACCGATCCCGATCCTGCAAGATCCTCGCATGGGAAGCACACTCCAAGTGAGATGGCACGGCAATCCCGACTCCCGGAACCGAGACCAGAAGACCCGGCAAACCGCCCACATGATCCGGATGATTGTGGGTAATGAGCACGCGCGACAAAGCCAGATTCCGGTGACTCAACCACGAGGAGATCTCAAGAGCCCGGGTTCCCGCATCGATGAGAAGGGCGTGGCTTTTACTCCGGTCGAGCAGAACCCATGCATTTACAGTCCACGCGCCAAAAGGAAGGACCAACCGTTGGACAAGATCAGGTAATACAGGCGGCTCGACTCTTGGATCATGAGCAACACGTTCAAGGCAGACCGGATCCAGAAACAACTCCCGGGCCATTTGAGCGAATGTTTCCGAAGGAGGCATGTGGCCAGCCAGCACCCGCTCCATATCCGAACGCTCGATGCCGAGCCGTCCCGAAAGTTCCTCACGTCCGATCCCACGTCCCAACATGGCTTTACGGACAATATCGGGAAACGTATCTTCAAGCGGTTCCATAAACGCATCGGACAATCTCAAACAAACTCCCTTAATCGCTTCCAGAGCGTATTCAATGCAGTCGGCAAAACACGGGTGTCGCTGATAACCGGCATAAAGTTTGTATCTCCGGACCAACGGGGAACGATGTGGCAATGCAAGTGCTTGGGAATCCCGGCGCCTGCCGCGGAACCCAGATTGAATCCCACGTTGAACCCGTCCGGATGAAGGGCTTGCTGCAAAACCGACTTACCTCGGATGATCAACTTCATATACTCCGACAACTCATCCTCCGACAAATCGGAGAGATCGCCTACTTCCCGGTATGGAACCACCAAAAGATGCCCTGCATTGTAAGGAAACCGGTTCATCACGATGTAGTGGAACTGACCCCTTATCAGCACGAGGTTCTTCTCGTCATCCTGCTCCTGCGGAATCGTCACAAAAGGATTCGTTCGCTCCTTCGGATTTTCGGGAGCTTCGATGTATTCCATGCGCCAATAGGAGTGCAAGTATTGCATGCTTCGGGTAGAGACGGGTTAGCGGCTTCCGGACACAAATTGCCGGAATGTCGGGCGCTCACGAGACAAGCTTTTCACAGGGGAAAAATCAAACCTTTTCGACCAACGGGCGCCCATCTGTGCGGCTTGGGTATTCATTGATGAAGAAATGTAATCCGCCGACAAATCGATTTGCTCCTTTTGTGCTTGCATCGAACATGCGATTGAGGCTTTTTTGGCACTTTCCATACGCATTGAAACATCGGCATGGATCCGAGGGCGGTTAGCTCAGTTGGTTAGAGCAACTGGTTTACACCCAGTAGGTCGAGGGTTCGAGTCCCCCACCGCCCACCATTATTAAGAAACAGGGAACCGCATCCATCTTCGGAGCGGTTTTTTTGCGCCCATCGCCTGCTTGCACCTTGCGTTCTATCCCGTCCCGAAACATTTATCCCACGGCGGGTTGCCTTCCATCCCTTGGCTTTTCGGATAATCCCGCAGCCCTTTACAAAACGCCGATGCAGCCGTTCGATGAAAGCATGAATAAAAAAAACGCGATATTCGATGCTTGCCAGAGCGATCAATCATCCAACACACTCCAATGACGTTTTCTGCCCGACGAACAAACTTCCTCCAATCGTTTCGCATCCATGGTGAAACATCGACTGTGGTGCAAGCATGACTCAGCACACACAAAGACAAGCCGACCTCAATTCACTCAAGATTGACCCGTTACTCCGGGACGCCGGAGGTGGTCATGCATCTCGCTGGATCATAATCGTCGTCCTACTGATATTGGTGTCAGCTGGTGGTTTGCTTTGGTTGACAAAACGGGATCGCGTGATGGAGGTGGCGCTCGTGCAAGTGCGCAAGACAGAAGCTGCGAGCAGGGACACTGCCGTGCTGTCGGCCAGCGGATACGTGGAAGCCAGAAGGCAGGCGACCGTCTCGTCAAAGATAACCGGACAGGTCGTTGAGCTTTTCGTGGAGGAAGGCATGGAAGTAGTCGAAGGTCAGGTTCTCGCGAGACTGGATGATTCCGAGGCGCGGGCCCAGGCCGAAAATGCACGCGTTCAGATCGAAGTCGCCCGCGCATCTATCCCGGAACTGACGATCCGAGTTGAGGATTCCGAACGCACCTACAAGCGCATGGCCACTCTGTTCGAAAACGCAGCTATCAGCGAGGAAGAGAGGGATCAGGCCAAAACGCGGATGGAGAGCCTCCAGGCTCAACTGGGCATCGCTCAAAGTCAGCTTGCTCTCGCCGAATCCGCCCATGCCGTGGCACTCCGCCATCTGGATAATTATACCATCCGTGCTCCATTTCCGGGAATTGCGATTTCGAAGGATGCACAGGTTGGCGAAATGATCTCACCCGTTTCTGCCGGTGGAGGATACACCCGAACCGGAATATCGACCATCGTTGACATGGCTTCACTTGAGGTAGAAGTCGACGTCAACGAGTCGTTCATTGCCCGGGTCTCGATCGGGCAAAAAGTCCTGGCGGTGCTCGACGCCTATCCCGATTGGCACATCCCGGCAACCGTTCGCACGGTAATTCCCGCCGCCGACCGCCAGAAAGCAACCGTCAAGGTCCGTATCGCATTTGACGCACTCGATCCCCGCATCCTTCCGGATATGGGAGTGAAAGTGAATTTTCTCGGAGATTCCGCCCAAACTGCCCCGGCGGATAGCGAAACGCAGTCTCCCCCGAGTCTGATCGTCGATAGCAAGGCAATCTCCCGGGCAACCGATCAGCCCCATGTGTGGCTTTATCGACGGGACAGCACGCTCGAGCAACGGAGCGTCAAACTTGGCAGATCATTCCAACGAAGTGTGGAGATTCTGGAGGGACTGAATGCCGGGGATTGGGTCGTCGCGGATGCCTCCCAGCCACTCAAACCGGACCAGATCATCCGGGCCATCCGGTGAGCATTCACTGACATCAAGTTATGTTCTCTTCCGATTTCGTTCTCAACTCATCATTCAACACCCGTATCCCATGGTAAGCCTGAATTCCTCTGAGACCAGCAACTCCCACATTTCGGTGCGTGAGCTGCATAAAATCTACAAACGCGGAAGCGAGTCCATTGATGTGCTGCGTGGGCTCAATCTCGATATCGAACCCGGTGAGTTTCTCGCGTTCATGGGTCCAAGCGGATCGGGGAAAACCACACTGCTCAACCTCATCGGGGGCATTGATGTCCCAAACTCGGGAACCATCGTCATCGATGGCCAACGCATTGATAACCTTTCCTCCTCGCAACTCACACACTGGAGATCGAGGCATGTGGGCTTCGTATTCCAGATGTTCAACCTGATCCCGGTCCTGAATGCCTTCGAAAATGTCGAGATGCCGCTCCTGCTTACACGCCTGAGCAAGGCTCAGCGCCGCAAACACGTCGAAACCGCTCTTGAGCTCGTCGGCCTCGCGGACCGCATGAAGCACTACCCACGGCAGCTTTCAGGCGGTCAGGAACAAAGGGTGGCCATCGCGCGGGCACTGGTAAACGACCCATCCATCCTCCTTTGCGACGAACCCACCGGAGATCTCGATCGAGAAAGTGCCAACGAGATCATGGGGCTGATCCAACGTCTCTCCAATGAACAGAACAAAACCGTGCTCATGGTCACCCACGACCCGGTCGCGGCAAAATGCGCCGACTCCGTGCTGCACCTTGAAAAAGGGGTTTTGATAGAAGCGGTATCCCCACCAGAAGCCTGACAATCCAATCTGAAAGGATTCGCCATGAAATACCTGCGTCTCATTTACGCCAATATCCTGCGCAAGAAGATGCGCTTTTTCCTCACCATCGGATCATTCGGGGTCGCCCTTTTTCTCTTCGGGATTCTGGTCGCAATCCACAACGGGTTTTATGAAGGCATCAATGCGGTCGAGGATAACCGGCTGATCGTCCGCAACAAAACCTCCTTGTTGGTTTTCCTCCCCTACTCATACAAAGCCAAGATCGAGGCGATGGAGGGAGTTGAATACGTCATCCCGTCGGTCTGGTTTGCCGGTGTATATAAGGACCGGAAGAACTTCTTCTCCCAATTTGCAATTGAAACTGCAGGCTGGGCAGAGACCTATCCCGAATACGCGATCGACAAGGATCAGTGGTCGACATTCGCAATGGACCGCCAGGGCTGCATGGTTGGAAAGGCGCTTGCCGACAAATTCGGCTGGAAAGTCGGCGATCGGATCCCGATCGAAGGAACCATCTTTCCAGGAGCCTGGGAGTTCAACATCAGCGGCATCTTCGAAGGGAACAAAAAAAACGTTGACCTCAACCAGATGTGGATCCGCTACGAGTATCTTGCTGAAAGCATCCCCTTTATGAAGGGTCAGGTGGGTTGGTATGCTGTCAAAGCAAACCATACGGATTACGTCAACAGCCTGATATCCCGGATTGATGGGGAGTTTTCCAATTCTCCAGCCGAAACAAAAACGGAACCTGAAAAAATCTGGATGATCGGATTTGCCAAACAAATGGGCAACATCAACCTGATCCTGATCTCGGTTGGCGGCGTGGTGATCTTTACCCTGCTGTTGGTCACCGGCAGCACAATGGCCATGTCGGTGAGGGAACGCACCTCCGAGTGGGCCACTCTCAAAACACTCGGATATGGCGATGGCCTTGTTCTCGGTCTGGTATTGGGAGAATCCTTTTTCTACGCCTTCATCGGGGGAGCTGTTGGACTTGGCTTGGCTTGGCTTTTTGTATCCAACGGGGATCCGACAGGAATGATGGGAGGCCTGTTCGCCTTGTCGACGGGAAACATCCTTGCGGGACTCGGGTTGACCCTGATCACCGGGTTTTTCGCGGGGGTGGTGCCGGCGGTATCGGCCATGAAGCTTCGAATAGTGGACGCATTGAGGAGGGTATAAGCATGTTTGCCAGCAAAATTCCAATTTCTTACAATCTACGCAGCATCCGGGCCAGGTTCACCTCCACGATTGTGGCGGTGCTCGGTATCGCCGGAGTCGTCGCCGTGTTCCTGGCCATGTTGGCCATGGCAAACGGGTTTCAAAGCGTGATGGTGAGCTCCGGCTCTCCCGACAATGTCATGATCCGGCGGGCAGGAAGTGGATCGGAGATGGAAAGCATCTTCATGCTCGATGAGCTCAAAATCGTCCAGGACCATCCGGATGTTGCCCGGAATGACGACGGGAAACCCATCTACAGCGGCGATGTCGTCGTGATCGTCCCTCTCATCATGCGAAGCACCGGAACCGAGGCAAACGTTCAAATGAGGGGAATATCCGGACTTACGCTCGAAGTCCGTCCCCAAGTCCGCATGATTGAAGGCAGGTTTATCGAGCCCGGGAAAGCGGAAGTAATCGTAGGATCCAGTGCCCACAAACTCTACAACGGAACCGAAGTAGGGTCCGAGCTTTCCATCGGAGAACGTGAATGGACGGTGGTCGGTGTGTTCGATGCGGGAGGCAGTTCATTGGACTCCGAGCTGTGGAGTGACGCCATCCTCACGAACGAAACCTTCAACCGCCCGCCAAACATCTTCCAATCCGTAACGCTGAAACTGAATCCTGGAGTCGACTTCGAAGCCTTCAATGCTCAGCTCCGGTCGGATCCCCGATTGACTGTATCCGCCCAAGGCGAAGTCGAATACTTCAGTGAAAAATCAGAATTCATCTCCAGACTTATCACCAAACTTGGCTTCCTGATCGTATTTGTCATGGGATTCGGGGCGGTGTTCGCTTCACTCAATACGATGGCATCGCTCATCTCCGCGCGCAACCGGGAGATTGGGACTCTTCGGGCAATCGGTTTCAAGCGTCACAATCTGATCCTGTCTTTTGTCATGGAATCGGTATTTATCTCACTCATCGGCGGACTTCTTGGCTGTCTCTTGGTCCTTCCGCTGAACGGCGTCCAAGCCTCCACCATGAATTGGGATACGTTCTCACATGTGGGATTCTCCCTGAAGCTCAACTCCACCATGATCCTCAGTGCCTTGGGCTTCGCCGTCATCATGGGATTCATTGGCGGCCTCATTCCAGCCTCACACGCCGCCAACCGACCCATCGTCGATTCACTGAGGAGATCATGAGCCTAACCCAATAACGGTCTGGCCATCCGATTCCACATATCAGGAGGAAGTCGAAAGCAGCTCGACGTGCCGGCCGATGCGTTCGTCCAGAAAATCGACGAACAAGCTCTCGTGTTTTTGAATGACTTCTGTCAAAGCCTCCTTGAAGGGGATGCCGTTCGGCCTGCGTCCGATAGAAAAAACCGGGGCGAACATCCCCTCAAGTAATTGTCTGCCGACTTCATGGTCGATGAAAGATCCCTCGACATCCTTGAGCGTGGTTCGTGCAAGTTCTTCGATCGCATCCCGCTCCAACGAACACGGGATCGGATAGCTCCGCATTCCGTGATTCTCGAGACAAAACGCCGCAATCTCGTTGAAAAGAGTCGGATGCTTCCGGACGACGACACGCAATCCCTCGAGGTAGCTCGTGCCGGAAACCTTAAAATGCAATAGGTTCCCACAAATCAGACCAATGGAAGGAAGGACTCTGAATTTGTCGTCCCCATGGTGAATTGAAACCTTGTACGGGCCTTCGTGGTAGGCCACGGCAACATGAGCCTTCATGAAGCGTTCGACCTGCTGACGGGTTCCGCGGAAATCCACGACACTCTCCCATCCGATTAACATACGGGGAGCAAAACTCGTGATCGTGTGACCCTTCTCCTTGAGTAACTCCACGACAAACATATGCTCCTCCGCAGTTGTCGGGGAAGGAGAAGAACTCAGGCTCAGCTCCACCTCGTATGTATCCCTGCCTGGCATCCGGTCAGCCAGCGCGGACATGAGCGCATCCGCTCGCGCGATGGCGCGGCCGAATTTTACCGCAAGCCGCATCAACTTCTCTTTTCCCAGCTGAATCACAAGCAGTTCAGACACTTCAAAGGGTTTATCCAGAAAACGTTCGCAGAGAGCGTCCCATTGGATGATCCCTTCTTTTGACAATCCCTCACACAAACTTGCCAAAGCATCCTTGGAAAGGTCGTCCGCATCGCTGAACACCTCTTGCGACACGTCAACCGTGAAAAGACTGAATCCTGCATCCTTTACCCACTCGATATCATCGACAGAGCGAATCCCATCGATATTGGCAGCCCAACGATTCGGATACCGCGCCTTCTCCAGTGCCTGCCGGGCGGCAATCACGACATCTGAAGGTTTCCGCATGGTGCCACGGATCTCGTCGACGTGCTGTTGGGCAAACGCACCCATAAACGTGCATCGATAGGATGCCTGAATGTGGCCGGCACCAGCCAACCCCCACCGGTCACCAAAACCAAGGGTGCGCTGAGTATCCGTGAAACAGGGCTTGGGAAATCGCATCATGATGGTGATTGATGTAGGGGACCGATTGGAAACATGCAATATCACATTTTTCTCGTGAAATAGCTGGCAATACAGCCTTCTTGGCATACGATTGTTTTGTCCCTTTCTCTATCTCACCTGTCCATGCGGATCTCCACGGATATACCCCTTTATCTGAGCGCGTCGCCAAAGGCGACCAGGATGGCCGTATGCGGGTTGGTGTTCAGTTTTTTCTTCAACAACCATCAATACCCATGAAAAACCGATCCATGTACTTCACGGGTCTAATCCGCATTGCCGGATTATTCCTCGTTCTCCCCCTGCTGTCTTCGGCCACAATGGCGCAGCGCTCCCCGGTGATCATTCCCGGGAAAGACACCCTACCGCTACGGGTTCTTACGCGGCCGTTCTCATCCGTGTATGAAACAGCGCAGGAGGACGCAGCAATTGTGGAGGAAAACCTGCCGGCATTTCAGCCGTTGTATGTCTACACAGCGCCACAGGTGGACGACTTTGATGGACAAACAGGATGGTACGAAGTCGGAAGTGATGACAAAGGAACCGTCCTTGGATGGATGCGAGCCGAGGATGTCATGGAATGGAAACAGGCCATGTGTCTCGCATATACCCATCCGGAAGGCCGCCAACCGGTTCTGATGTTTGGGAAGCGGGATAGTCTCTTTGATCTCCTTCAGGCATCCGATCGGGCGGAGCAGGCCGAATCGCTTTTGAACACAGCGACATCCGGTGAGATCCCCGACGATTTTCCCTTGATCTCGATGGAACCCAAGCGGGCGGTGTTCATGTTCATTGAAGAACAGTTTTATCTGCTCCCGATTCTCAGCCACGAGCCAATCGAACTCGACGGCCGCGAAGGTCGCCTTCTGCAACTGGCTGCAGCGACCACTGCAAAAGGCGGGCGCGGCAAAACCACGCTCGAGGACAAAGCGTTCGTTGAAAGTGCTGCGATTGCATCGACTGAGAGCAAATCCGTGCAAGACCTCAAGATTGAGCTGGTTTACGTGATCGATACGACGGCGAGCATGCAGCCTTTCATCGAAGGAACGCTTCGCGCTATTGAGAAAATGGCAGGTTCGATCGCCGGCGATCCGGACATCGCGGATAACGTGCGTTTCGGGATGTGGGCCTTCCGTGACTCGCTCGAAATCGAAGGCATCGAGTATCTCACCAAGAATTATACTCCGGAACTTCAGGATGCGACAGCGTTTGCAGCAACCCTCGGTTCGGTCGCTGAAGCCAAAGTCGGAAGCAAGGGCTTTCCAGAGGATGTCTTCTCCGGACTGGACAAGGCCATTGCGGAAACCGCATGGAGCGAAGACGCAATGCGCTTCATCGTCCTGATTGGTGACGCACCATCGCACACCAAAGGTGAAGCATGGAACGCATCCGGAAAGGGATCCGAAGAAATCAGCCAACTCGCAAAGGACAAGGGAATCTACGTATTCTCCGGGCATCTACGCGATTTCTCTGACCCGCGGAAGGAGGAGTTTTTTGATCTGACCGAGCAGCAGTTCCGCAAGGTATCCGAAAACCGTGATTATGCATCCACGGGCCGCGAAGCCTACTACTCGCTTCCCGCGGATGATCCGGCCGCATTTGATGCGATGTCCGACACGCTCCTTAACGCGATGAGGGATCTACTGTCCGCCGCCCGCAAGCAGGGTTCGGTTGAGGAAGTGGTCGCCTTCACCGCAGCGGATGATTTCGACACCTCGGGATCATCCGAAGAAGAGGTTACGGTGGAACAAGTCGAAACGGAAGTGGCCGGACTCGCCAACCAGATGATCAAAGCAGCGCTGGTGGATTGGATCGGCAAAAAAGACGCCGTTCAGGCTCCGCGCGACATCACCGCATGGGTGGTCGATAAAGACCTCGCGGATCCGATGGTGCCGTCCCTTGAGGTGCGCGTGCTCATCAACAAGAATGAACTCGATTCTCTGCGCACTGTGCTTCAGGAGCTGATGCTCGCAGGTCGTCAGGGGCAGATGAGCGGTACCGGATTCTTCGATGCTCTCCAAGCCACATCGGCCACACTGTCCGTAACCCCGGAACAGATCGCAAATGCGCGCACACTTTCCGACACCGGCCTGATTCCGGAGTTTCTACAGGATCTGCCTTACAAGAGCCGGATCATGGGCATGACTTCAGAGGACTGGAACAATTGGTCCCAGGACCAGCAGGATGAATTCCTGAATGACCTCGATGCCAAAATCTCCTACTATGCTGCGGTTCACGATGACCCGGGAGTCTGGGTGCGCCTGAACATGGGAGACGATCCGGATGCGTATGTGCATCCCATGAGTCTCGAAATGCTCCCGTAAGTTGATTTCGGACCGCTTGTTTTGCCGCCGGGGCCTATCTCGGCGGCAAAGCGGCAGCGGTTACCAATCTCATCCGGGGAAATACCATCCCCGACAAAGGGAAATTCATGTCAACTACCGCAAATATGGCGTCCCCCGCTGTTGAGGTGATCGATCTGGCCGGCGTTAAAAAGCGCCGCGAAAAAGGAGATCAGGTTTTTGAACTCCACGTTCCCGAATTCCGCATCAAACGCGGCGAATTCATCTCCATTGTCGGCGAAAGCGGATGTGGCAAAAGCACGTTGCTCGACATGCTCGGACTGCTGCTCACACCAACCGTCTGCCAACGTTTCCATTACTCCGTCAGGCATCCTCTTCCAGGGGCGGACATCGAGCGCTTGAATGCACCGCAACTGGCCGCCATCCGGCGCAAGGACATGGGATACGTCCTTCAGTCCGGAGGGCTGCTCCCGTTCCTGAAGGTCCGTGATAACATCCGGCTCCCGAGGAGAATCAATGGACTTGCACCGGACAGCGCGGCCGTCACGCGAATCTGCGACCGGCTAGGAATTGCCGGCCAACTGCCAAAGCTGCCCGCTTTTTTGTCCGGCGGGCAACGGCAACGGGTCGCCATAGCCCGGGCCCTCGCACATGAGCCGCCGCTTGTGCTGGCCGATGAACCCACCGCGGCTGTCGACAAACTCACCGCTCGTGAAATCCGGGACACCTTCAAGGAACTCACCGCTCAAATGGGTGTGACTGTCATTGTGGTTACCCACGATCTGGACCTCATGCTACCTGTCTCGGACCGCGCGTTCACCTTCGAATTGGTGAAAGCTTCCGGATCGCACACCATTTCGACCTGTGTCGAGAAGCCAATCGGATGAATATGGCGCGATCAAATCACACCTCCGATCGAAACGCTTCATCCCCAGCCCTTATGCTGAGGCTGGCGTTGGCGGATCTGGTTCATGAGTGGATTCTGACCGCATGCCTGATGTTGGCCATCTGTGCTGTGATTGGTCCGCTTCTCCTGCTTTTCGGATTGAAGTATGGGACCATCGAAACACTTCGGCACCGCCTTATTCAAGACCCGAAGAACCGCGAGATCCGCCCGCTCAGCAGTGTATCGCATCCCAAGGAATGGTTCGAAACCATGCGAAGCGACACCCAAGTCGCTTTCGTAACGCCCATGACCCGCCAGATCGCATCCTCCGTCGCAATGTGGGTCAGGGAATCGGCTCCGGACTCCAAGCAGGACTTGGATCTTATTCCAACCGGCGATGGCGATCCGCTGGTTCTCGAAAACGGAGCACCGGTTCCGTCCCTGGGCGAGTGCGTGCTCACCGAATTTGCTGCCGAGGCAATAGGTGCCTCCGTTGGTGATGTGCTCACGATGGAAGCATCCAGGATGAGAGGCAGCCGACGGGAAACCGGGACCACAGAACTCAAGGTAACGGGCATCGTAAGCCGTAGGGCCAGCGCCATAAAGGCGGTGTTTGTTCCCTTGTCTCTGCTTGAAGACGTCGAATCCTTCAAGGATGGGCTTGGAGTTCCGGCATTCAATTGGCCGGGAGACAAACCACTGGCTTACCCCCTGTACGATGGCGTAGTCGTCAGCACAGAGAGCCCATTGCCGACCCTCCTTCAAAGCCGGTTAAGGGCCAATACCGGGTTTACCCGGATTGCATCCCCGGCGCCTGCGGCACTCAAAGCCACCCTCGGTTACAC
>JAPXRV010000041.1:0-26980 GCA_033813415.1 Opitutales bacterium
CCTCCAGCGATGAAGCCTATGTCACCCAGGTGGAAGTGATCGCAAAGGCGATCAAAGCCCACGCACCGGACATCCATGTCGTGGTAGCCGGAGCTCCCGGAGAAACCGAGGCCGCATGGCGCGCCGCGGGTGTGGATGACTTCGTCAACGTGCGGGTCAATGCCTACGATGCCTTGGCCGGCCTCCAGTCAAAGCTGGGCGTATCCTGAACAGCCAAAGGTCCCAAGGATACAACGTCTCCAAACAACTGATTCAAAAGAAAGACATTTTATGGGCCAACAACCTGATTTCACCAAGCTGGGATACCGTTCGGATGCTTCTGCGTCCGCTTCCATGAAAGATTGGGAGTCCCGCTACCGGAAGCTGTCCGGCAAAGCCGCAGCCGAAACCAACTGGCGGACCGCCGAACAGATCCTGGTAAAGCCGCTCTACACGGACGCGGATACCGCTGAGATGGTGCATACGGACTACGAAGCCGGGCTTCCGCCATTTTTGCGCGGACCCTACGCGACCATGTATGTGTTCCGCCCGTGGACCGTGCGTCAGTACGCCGGATTCTCGACCGCTGAGGAATCGAACGCGTTCTATCGCCGCAACCTTGCCGCAGGGCAGAAGGGGCTCTCGGTGGCATTCGACCTTGCCACCCACCGTGGCTACGACTCTGACCATCCCCGTGTGGTGGGCGATGTCGGAAAGGCCGGTGTGGCAATCGACTCGATTCTGGATATGCAGCTTCTCTTCGACAAGATCCCCCTCAACAAGGTATCGGTGTCGATGACGATGAATGGAGCGGTGCTTCCGATTCTGGCATTCTACATCGTCGCTGCGCTTGAGCAGGGAGCGAGTTTGGAAGAACTCAGTGGCACGATTCAGAATGACATTCTGAAGGAATACATGGTGCGCAACACCTACATCTATCCGCCTGAACCATCGATGAAGATCATTGCGGATATCTTCGAGTATACCTCGAAGTTCATGCCCAAGTTCAACTCGATCTCGATCTCCGGATACCACATGCAGGAAGCCGGAGCCACCGCGGACCTCGAAATGGCCTACACCCTCGCGGACGGCCGTGAGTATCTGCGCGCCGGGATCCAGGCGGGAATTCCGATTGATTCGTTTGCCCCGCGGCTATCCTTCTTCTGGGCACAGGGGAAGAACTATTTCATGGAAGTTGCCAAGATGCGTGCGGCACGCGTGCTCTGGGCGAGGATCGTTCAGGAATTCAATCCGAAGAGTTCGAAATCCCTTGCGCTGCGCACCCACTCGCAGACATCCGGATGGAGCCTCACCGAACAGGATCCGTTCAACAACGTGGCCCGCACCTGCATCGAAGCCATGGCCGCGGCGCTGGGACACACGCAGAGCCTCCACACCAACGCATTGGACGAAGCAATCGCGCTTCCGACCGACTTCTCCGCCCGTATCGCGCGCAATACGCAGCTCTACCTGCAGGATGAAACCGGCATCTGCAAGATCATCGATCCATGGGGCGGCTCCTACTACGTCGAGTCCCTCACCCGTGAACTGATCCAGAAGGGGTGGGAACACCTCTGCGAAGTGGAATCCCTCGGTGGGATGGCGAAGGCCATCGAGCAGGGGCTGCCCAAGCTCCGCATCGAGGAAGCCGCTGCAAGGCGTCAGGCTTGGATCGACAGTGGTAAGGAAACCATCGTCGGTGTGAACAAGTTCCGCCTCGAAACCGAAGATCCGCTCGAGATCCTGGACATCGACAATTCCGCCGTCCGTGAATCTCAGATCCGGAGGCTCAAGCAGCTCCGCGAGATCCGGAATGAAGCCGAGACCCAAGCTGCGCTCAAGGCGATCGAGGAAGCCGCCGCCACGGGCAACGGCAACTTGCTCGCACTCGCAGTCGAAGCCGCCAAGAAGCGCGCATCCCTCGGGGAGATTTCCAGTGCCATGGAAAAGACTTTCGGACGTCACCAAGCGGTCATCCGCTCGATCTCCGGGGTCTATGGCAACGAATTCGGAAAACAGGAAGCCATGCAGGAACTCAGAGCCATGACCGATGCCTTCGCCAAGAAGGAAGGACGTCGTCCGCGCATCATGATCGCAAAGATGGGACAGGATGGGCACGACCGTGGAGCAAAAGTGGTCGCCACCGCCTATGCCGACATGGGATTCGATGTGGACATCGGGCCCCTCTTCCAGACGCCGGAGGAGACGGCACGCCAGGCAGTTGAAAACGACTGCCATGTGGTCGCCATGAGTTCACTTGCAGCCGGGCACAAGACCCTCCTGCCTCAGTTGGTTGGTGAACTCGCCAAACTCGATCGTGAAGATATCGTTGTGATATGCGGCGGTGTTATCCCGGTTCAGGACTACGACTTCCTGCTCCAGAACGGGGCATCCGCGATTTTCGGGCCGGGAACGGTCATTACCGACTCCGCGAAGAAGATTCTTGAGATCCTCAACGAAAGACTCGGGCATTGATCTACTGAATTCGTTTGATTCAGCTCCCGTCCCTCTGCCCACGCACGGGATGGGAGCAGGATTCCGTCGGCGAAGGTGGGAACGCCATGCATTCAACCGGTCCGGATCTTCGTCTGAAACCGATGGGAGAATAGTGGTATGATCAGTCGATCTGAAAAACCGAAAACCACCGTTTCAACGATCATCATCGCGATCCTCGCGCTGGTGGTAATTATGCAGGGAATCTGGATCTTCCGGCTTTGGCGACCCGTTGGAGAATCGCGGACTGAGTTTGATCCTTTTGCTTCAGACCGTTTCTTTGATCCATTCGATCGGAATTCCGCAAGTGGATGGATGATGGATCCCGACTCATGGGATCCACACGCCGAGATGGAGAAGCTTCAAGAGAGAATGGATCGATTCTTCGAGGAATCGATGCGCAGAACAGGGCAGGATCCGCGAAGCTTGTCATGGGGCCAGGAAAGGCCGCTGAATCCGCGTGTGAATATGGAAGAAACCGATGTTGCCTTTGAAATCACGGTCGAGATCCCCGGAGCCGATGATGCCAACATTGATACCACCATCGAAGGCCAGCAGCTCACCATCACCGCCGATACAACTTTCGAGACGGAAAAACAACCGGGAGGCGGCCATACTGTTATTCGGGAACGACGCAGTGGCCGATTCCAGCGCAGTCTGATTCTGCCGACGCCTGTGAATGCCGCAAAGATGACGACAACTTACGAGAACGGAGTGCTCCACATCCACGTCCCGAAGGCCGCGGAAGATCCCGCCTTCTCAAATCCCTGAAGCAGTTTATTAGTCGTAACTCAGGTCCCGTGCTTTTCCGCGGAACACATGGTATGCAACCAGCGTGTAGCCGATCAGGAACGGAAGCACGATTACGGCTCCTACCAGTATGACCATGAGTGAGGCAGGTGCAGCGGCAGCATCCACGATCTGGAGCTGTCCGGGGATGATGAATGGATAAAAACTGTAAACGAGTCCGACAAACCCGAGCACAAAGATGCAGACTGCAATCGCAAACGGCATCCATGCCAGCTTGTCGTCTGGTAAAGGCAATACCCCGCACAAAAAGTGCATGAGAAGGGTCAGAATAACGGAAACCACCGGCATCACGATGAGCAGGGTGAGTTCGGGGAAGGCCAGCATCCGGTCGTATATCCGGGTATCGGTCAACACCGCAGCCATGCTGCTGAGAATCGCACCGATGACCATCACCCATATTGCAAAGCGGGCCCAACGAATGGCCCGCTTCTGAAGATCTCCCTCTGTTTTCAGGATCAACCATGTGCTGCCCATGAGCACGTATCCGGCGACAACAAGCATCCCAAAGCTCACCGCGAATGCCTGTGGATACAACCCCTTTTCAAAACCCATCACGAAGCGTCCCAACATGTATCCCTGGGTCAGCGCCACCACCACCGAGCTCATCCAGAACACCCGATCCCATAGCGGCCGGAAACGGGGCTCCGCCTTCTTCCGGAAATCAAACGCCACCCCGCGGAAAACCAAAGCAAGCATCATCAGCGACACAGGAAGATACAAAGCACCGAGCACAATTCCATGGGCCACTGGGAAAGCCACCAGCAGCAAGCCCACGCCAAGGACCAACCAGGTTTCGTTGGCATCCCAGAAAGGACCAATCGACGCAATCATCCGGTCACGATCTTCCTGCCCAACCGATTGCGACAGAATTCCAACACCCAGGTCATACCCATCCAATATCGCGTAGAGCAGCATCGAAAGCCCGATCAGAAACGCGAACGCATAGGGCAATAACCATGGAGATTCGAGTCCGGACATGATCATGATACTGCTTCTCCTTTCCTCACATCTTCACCAGCCCGCCGGGCCAGGTAAAACAGCGAGCCCAAATAGGCCGCTAACAGCAAAGCATACGTCACAAGATAGGCGGTAAGGGTGAGCCCCACATGGGCGGGTGGGAGATCCGCCACCGCATCCCGGGTCAGCAACACACCTTGAACCAACCATGGTTGACGTCCGATCTCGGTCACGTACCAGCCCGCCAAGGTCGCAACCCATCCCGAAAACATCATGAGCATCAATACCCGCAGGAACCAAACCGGAAGCAGTTTGCGCTTCCAGAGCAGTCCAACTCCGGTAAAAGCCACCAGGATCATGAGGGTTCCCAGCCCCACCATCACCCGAAAACTCCAAAACACCGGTGCCACCGGAGGATGAAAGCCCTCAAACTCGTTCAATCCCCGGATAAACCCATTCGGATCGCGGGTCACGATCAGGCTACCGAGCTTCGGAACACTGATCTCCATGCGATTCCTGCGCTCCTTCCCATCCGGTAGAGCAAAAAGCACAAGAGGAGCGCCATGTCCGCTATCCCAGTGGGCCTCCATCGCAGCGAGCTTGGCGGGTTGGTAGTCCCGTGTGTTGATTCCGTGCAAATCCCCCACAACAGCCTGAACGGGAGCCAGCACCGCAGCCAGAAACAGCGACACCGAGAGTCCCGATTTCACGTCCGTCCCCCTATCCCCTCGCAACCACCGGTAAGCCAGCAATCCGGCCATCAGGAAGGCAACGGTTAATCCAGATCCAAGCAGCGTATGAAAGAGGCGGTATGGCATGGACGGAGTGAATACGATCTCCAGCCAGTTGGTCGCATGGGCCACCCCATCAATCATTTCAAACCCGGCAGGGGTCTGCATCCAACTGTTGAGCGCAAGAATCCAAAAAGCGGACAATGTGGTTCCCGCTGCTACAAGAAACGTTGCCAGTGTGTGAAGCCAGGAAGGGACACGGCGAAACGCAAACAGCATGATTCCCAAAAACGTTGCCTCGAGGAAAAACGCCGTCAGCACTTCGTAGGCTAACAAGGGACCCGCGATGTTGCCCACGGTGTTCATGTAGCCAGGCCAATTGGTGCCGAACTGGAATGACATGGTCACTCCAGTCACTACTCCAAGGCTGAAAGTCAGGGCGAAGATCTTCGTGAAGAAGAAATAGAGGTCCATCCACTTCGCATCTCCGGATCGCCGATACTGGAGCTTGAAAAAGAGGAGAACCCACCCCAGCGCGATCGTGATCGTCGGAAACAGGATATGGAAGGAGATGTTGGCAGCAAACTGAAGGCGGGACAGCAAAAAGGCATCCATGAGAAGAAAGGTTCGAGCAGGTTAGGGTCGGGCTGACGCCACATCGGATGAGGTTGCTGTGAACCCTGGGAAATGCAACCCTTCTCAACGTGTTCCCGAAAGTCATTCTGATACCATGTAATCTCGGGACTCAGTCCTCGCAAAATCATGCTGCTCAATGACGTTGACTTGGCCTCCAAAATATGCCCGAATGCTGCTCTTTATGAGCTCTGAGAATCCGCAACCCAAAAAAGCTTCCACTACCCTCCCGGCCGCAACCGAGCCCACGGATATTCCTCCATTTGTCGCCGAAGAGGTTTACGACTTCTGGAAGAAATACGGTCGCTCTCTCGGTCTCGCCGCTGCTCTCGGATTGGCAGCTGTGGCTGGAATCGAAGGCACCAAGTTGTGGATGAATAGCAAAGAGAAGAACGTGCAGACGTCATTTCTGGCAGCTGCGGATTCCACTGCGCTTGAAGCATTCGCCATCGACAACTCCAAGCACGCGCTTGCGACTGTCGCATGGATGAAGCTCGGCAATGAGAGCATGGAGCAAAAGGATTACACTGCGGCGCTCGAACGCTACTCCGCTGCAGCCAGCGCAAAGGCACCCGTTGAGGTTCGCTCAGTGGCCCTTCTTGGGAAAGCTGCCGCTCAACTGGAATTGGGTTCAAGGGATGACGCCAAGGCTACGCTCCAAACCCTTGCCACGACAGACTCCAACCCGCAGTCGGTTCGTGCTGAAGCTTTGTTCAAACGCATCGTCCTCGCAATCGACGACAGCGAAGACACTCAGCAGATTGAAGGATGGAAGGGCCAGCTTGAGCTGCTCGACACATCATCATTCTGGACTCAAAGGCTCAACACCATGAGCCATTACTGATCAGTTACAACCGGATCACGCGCTCATTCCCGCGAAGTGATCCCCAACAAGAGGAATCCATGAAAACGAAGACTGACGCTTCCAAGAAGGTCAGCGGGGAGGTATTCGGGCCCTTTCGCCACCCCTCCACTGTCGCCAGCATCCGCGAATCAATCATCAACCACTTGCAGTATTCACTGGCCCGCGATCGGGTGACCGCCACTCCAAGGGATTGGTGGAACAGCATTTGTCTGACCATCGAAGACCGCATCCTCGGTCGCTTCAACCAGACGATGCACGTGCACAACGAGAAGGATGCACGCCACGTGTATTACCTGAGCCTCGAATACCTCATGGGCCGGCTCCTGAGCAACAACATCCGCAACTGCGGACTCTGGGAGCAATTCGAGCAGGCAGTTAAGGAACTGGATTTGGATCTCAATGAGATCTGCGAGCAGGAAGCGGATATGGGGCTCGGAAACGGGGGCCTGGGTAGGCTTGCGGCCTGTTTCCTCGACTCGCTGGCGTCCCTTGATGTTCCCGCGATCGGATATGGGATTTACTACGAGTTCGGTTTGTTCCGCCAGAAGTTTGACAACGGTCACCAGGTCGAAAGGCCCGACAACTGGCTCCAGTTTGGAAACCCGTGGGAGATCGTACGCGCCCAGTACTCCCAAAACGTCCGGGTCTACGGGCATGTCGAAAACCGCTACGACGAAAACGGCGACTTCAAGCCGGTATGGACGGGTGGCCGTATCTTCACGGGTGTGCCATACGACATCCCGATCTGTGGATACGGAGCGCGCACCGTCAACTTCCTGCGTTTGTGGCAGGCCCGCTCTTCACAGGAGTTTGACCTCGATACCTTCAATCAAGGTGGCTACGTCGAAGCTGTTCGCAACAAGGCGCTCGACGAGACCATTTCCAAGGTGCTCTACCCGAATGACAAGACCGAGAGCGGCAAGGAACTCCGGCTGGTTCAGCAATACTTCTTCGTTACCTGTTCGCTGCAGGACATCGTCCGGCGCTACCTGAAAAAGCGCAAGACATGGGATGAATTCGCCGACAAAGTCGCCATTCAGCTCAATGACACACACCCGGCGCTCGGAGTGCCGGAGTTGATGCGCATCCTCATCGACGAGCATCACCTCCTTTGGGACAAAGCATGGGAGATCACCCGCAAGGTCTTTGCCTACACGAATCACACTCTCCTGCCTGAGGCCCTCGAAAAGTGGAGCGTGCCTCTCTTCGAAAAGGTCCTTCCCCGGCACCTGCAAATCATCTACGAAATCAATCAGCGGTTCCTTGAGGAGGAAGTGGAGGCGCGCTGGCCAGGGGATCCCTACAAGAAGGCAGAGTTGTCTCTCATCGAGGAGGGTTCTCCAAAGATGGTCCGGATGGCTTACCTGAGCGTGGTTGGGAGCCATACCGTCAATGGCGTTGCCGCTTTGCACACGGAATTGCTGAAGAAGCATCTGTTCCAGGACTTTGACCAACTCTATCCTGGCAAGATCCAGAACAAGACGAACGGGATCACCCCACGTCGCTGGCTTCTCGCCTGCAATCCAAGGTTATCTTCGCTTATCACGAGCAAAATCGGCTCGGAGTGGCCGAGCGATCTCGATCAGCTCAGGAAGCTCGAAAAATGGGCCGACGACAAGGAGTTCCTCAAGAAGTTCCGGGATGTGAAACTGGCGAACAAGACCGATCTGGCGAACCATATCGAATCGACGCTTGGGATCCGGATCAATCCAGAGGCCCTTTTCGATGTTCAGATCAAGCGCTTGCACGAGTACAAGCGCCAGCACCTGAACCTGCTCCATATCCTCACACTCTACCGGCGTCTTCTACACAATCCCGGTCTCGATATCTGCCCACGTGTGTTCATTTTCGGGGCCAAGGCGGCTCCGGGCTATGAACTCGCCAAGACCATCATCCGGGCGATCAACAAGGTCGCGGATGTGGTTAACAACGACAAGCGGATCCAGGACAAGCTCAAGGTGGTGTTCATTCCCAACTACGGGGTGTCTCTCGCCGAAAAGATCATCCCCGCCTCCGATCTCTCCGAGCAGATTTCAACTGCCGGAAAGGAAGCATCGGGAACCGGAAACATGAAGCTCGCGCTCAACGGATCCCTTACTATCGGAACGCTGGATGGTGCCAATGTCGAGATCCAGGAGGAAGTTGGAGACGACAACATCTTCATCTTCGGGCTTAAGGTTGATGAGGTCGAAGAGCTTCGCCGCAAGGGCTACAACCCCTACGATTGCTACTATCGCAACCCGGAGTTGCGGTCGGTGATTGACTGGTTGAGTTCGGATGTCTTCACCCCAGGGGAACGCGATTCGTTTGCATCCATTCGCCGTTCTTTGCTGGATCACGGCGACCCGTTCATGGTGCTTGCTGATTACGCAGCCTACTGCGAAGCACAGACGAGAGTCTGCCAGACTTACAAGGACCCGATGAAATGGACACGTATGGCCCTCCTGAACACCGCCCGGATCGGCAAATTCTCGAGCGATCGCACCATTTCCGAATACTGCAGAGAGATCTGGAACATTGATCCCATCCGCATGTAATTGCCGCGCATTATGATCCCCTTTCGTCGCCTGTGGGTGCTCGCACTCGCTTTGCTGCTCAATCCGGAAGCAGCATCCCGGGCGGCTGAAGACGAGGGGGTTGCTGCGGCAATTCACGCCGGCGAAGTGATCGAATACTCCCTTGGTTGGGGGCCTTTCAATGTGGGCGAAGGGATTCTTTCCGTTGAACCTGACGTCGAGGTGGACGGTATTCCGTGCTACCATCTGCGACTCATCGCAAAGAGCAATTCCTTCGCCGATGCTATCTATAAGGTTCGAAACGAGTATCACTCATTCATCGACAAGGAGAATGGGCGGGTTGTGCGGTACCGGATTCAACAACACGAAGGACGGACGCAGCGTGATGCTGAGGTCCGTTTCGACTGGGAAAAGCTCACGGCGACATTCCAGCAGGACGGCAAGCCCCCCCGTGATCCGGTCCCTCTGGAAGGAGAGACATGGGATCCTCTTTCGGTGGTGTTCCGTTTCAGAAGCTTCAAAGTTCAGGAAGACGAATCCGTCATCATTCCTACGACAGATGGGAAGAAGCTATTCGCGATGGAGATCCAGGTCGTACGTCAGACCGTAACCAAGGTTCCGGCGGGAGAATACTCTACCATTCTTGTCAGGCCCGACACGAAGGACATGAAAGGGGTTTTCGAGAAGAGCAAGGATTCGAAGATCAACATGTGGTACACAACCGATGAATTCCGGTATCCCGTGCTCATCAAGAGCAAGGTGATGGTAGGTTCTTTCAGAGCAGAACTGAAGAACGCGCGCCGCATCGAAACCACTGCCACAGAGTAGCCATGGTATGGCACTTCATGTTCGCCGCATGAGTAAATCCGATTACAAATCGGCCGGCATTTCCGCTTCGCGATCGGTTGTCCGGCAATGGATCACTCCGGCTCTGATAGCGATCTGGCATGTCTTCGCGGGAGTGGCCGCGTTTCCAGATTTCAATTTGGCAGAGCTCGCGTGGGTATTCCTGGTTCCATGGGCTATTTGGGCGAGCCAGGGGCCTTCCCTAAGGCGTTTCCTCTTTGCCGCATGGCTATCGGAAACGATCCGGTGGTTTCTGCTGCTTTTCTGGCTCAGGCACGTTACCACCGTGGGAACGCTTGTTATTGCTGCTGTCCTTTCAGGATTCTCCCTTGGGTGGTTTGCATTGCTCCATCTCTCGATCCCAAAGTTGTCCCGGTCCGGTCCCGGACTCCGCATAGCGGGCTACGTGGGTCTGGCCGGATTCTGGGTATTGATTGAATGGATACGGGCCCAACCATGGGCTTTGCCATGGGCCCCGCTGGCCATGAGCCAATGGCAGCGCCCCGCCCTTCTCGGATTCACTTCTGTCACCGGCGCATGGGGCCTTTCTTTTCTGATTGTCACGGTGAACGTGGTTCTTGGCGTTCAATTCTCGACATGGCTGACCCGATCCACTGTCCGGCCGATCCCTCGCCACCTTCCGGACACCCCGATGGCTCTGCTCAGTATCGCCGGAATTGCCGCTTTGTCGCTTCCGGGCGGCCATACCAAAGATGAACCCACCTTAGTAAAAGTTGTTCTGGTTCAGCCCCATCAACCGGCTGTGCGCGAATGGACAGTTCCTTTCATGTATGAGAGCGTCGAACGCCACTTTGCGGAAGCAAGTCGCGCGGCAAACCTCGATGGAGATTGGATGGCGTGGCCGGAGGGCGCGCTCCCATGGCCCCTCAGTGGACCAAACGCCATCGATCACGAGGTCTCCGAGTGGGTTGCTTCCACCCTTCGACGACCCCTGCTGGCGGGGAACCGTGGTTATATCGGCACCTCAATGGTGAACGCAGTCTACCTGTTTCATGGCGATGGAACGAAGGATCCTTCCATCTACGCCAAGCGGATTCTGGTTCCTTTTGGCGAGTACATTCCCTTTCGCAAAGCGCTCAAATGGGTCGAGACAATTGTTCCGATGGGCGATGGTTTTGTTCCAGGTCGGGATCCAACAGTGTTCGCGGTAAACCACGGTGAACGCGTAGTGCCGGTATCGCCTCTCATTTGCTACGAGGATTGCTTCCCTTCACTCGCCCGCGAAAGTGCGAAAGCCGGAGCTCATGTCTTTTTCGTGGCTACTTATAACGTCTGGTATGGAGAGGAACACGGTGCGTATCAGCACGCGGCTCATTCGGTATTGAGGGCCGCGGAGAACCGGCGACCGGTGTTTCGATGTGGCAGCGCCGGATGGAGCGGATGGGTTGATCACAATGGAGTCATACGGGAAGTCCTGACAGACGACCGCGGTTCCATATACTTCCGCGGTTCCGGCACAATTCAAGTAGAAATCCCGTCCGATCCACGACTCACATTCTACACCCGCTTTGGAGATTGGTTCGTGGTTCTGAGTGGACTTTTGTTCACGGCCTGGTCATTTATCCTGTACAGGAAAAGAAGTGAATCTATTCGGTGATTGCCAAATCAGAATGCAAGGGTTCGATGGGAGAGAACCTGGCAGGATCGCACATCACGCGGAAGTATCGCATATGGCGGGTCCCGTCATGCTGCCATACCACCTTCACTTGATGAGGAACTGTCTTTTGCAGCATAGTCACTCCTGAGAATTCGTGATCACTGACCGCCACTGTTTCCGGGGTCTCGTCAACATATACCATCACACTACCCTTGATCATTCCGGGAACACGTCCACGGAATCGCAGGGTCTCCTCTGGAACAATCCATGTCTCCTCCTCAAAGAGAAACTCCGGACCCGACTCCGGGAGAACAGGCTCAATGAAAACCGGATTTTCCATTCGTACAGCAAAACTGCTCCGGTGAAAAACTTCCCGTCCACGCCTCACCACAACACTGAAAGGATTGTTCGTGTAGCGGAGATGCACATCCAAGTGGAACGATTCCTCATTGCGATGTACAGGAAGTGGGTTGTCGTAGCCATCGTAGACCGTTAGGATGACGTCCTCGGGCAGCTGATGCCCACCAGATAAGCGGAGGTTCGGAATCTCCGTCTCAAGCACACCAGTGTCGCCACAGGCATTTTCCGCTCCAGGCTCGATCGCACCATCCCGAATCAATAACCCGGTGACGGACTCCACCTTTACGGCACGGACCCACTGCAATCGAACCATCCGCCTGACAAAGGAAGGATCAGAACTTTCAATAAAGACACTGGCCGGCGCCGAATCATTGAGATTGATTTCCCTCTGAATGAAGCCGTCCTTGGGATGATGCAGGGTCGGCACCTTGTTGTGGAAAACCAGACAGAAAGCACCATCAGCAACGGAAACCGGAACTCTCACGTTAACCTCCGGACGATTCACCCACCAGATTCCGGACGGAGACGAGAGCGCACGAAATGCCTCGTCCTCGACCGGAGATGATACCACAACGCCATCCACCCCGAGGTCCGCACCAAACGATGGAAAGGAACAGAGCGAAACAGCCGCCAGTCCCACAGAACGCAGCCAGCGGACCTGTTGATGTATGAATCCTTTGCACATCGCATTCATGGGTTGGGCGTTGGAGGAGTGAAAACATAGTGGCCTGCTACCCTGCCCTTGCGAGTGCGGCATTGAACTTTCACGGCGAGAGATCCGGACCCTTCAAACTCAAGTCGAGGCCGGAATCTCACCTTTTCCGGAACGGGCGCTCCAGACAGGATCTCCCATGTCACGTCACTGATCCACTCAAAAGGCGCCCCAAACACCGGAACAATCTGACAGGTGTATCGCCACCGTTCGGGTGTTGATGCGGGATTCCTCTGCATGCGGATACGGACAAGAGAATTTCCACGGGAATCCCTGAGGTCGATGATTTCATCGAGATGCCCCTGTTCAGGAACCGTGGAGGGATCCGTCTCCGAGTGTTCCGGGATGATTGGATCACTGCCGGACGGTATGATTACCGAAACGATGGATGCCAATCCGTCATCATCGACCACAGAATAGTGAATCTCTGGACGATAGGCCCGAAGCGGATAACGATGGCGGAATTGCACGGGCCCGGAGTGCCCATCCGACCAATCAACCTTGGAAATGTTTCCATCCCCCCAATTGATGGATGACGAAGTGACCGATCCATCAGGATCGTGCGATCCACGGTCCTCCAGCACGGCTTCATACGCATCCTCGACACGCTCCCACCGGACAATGGCCGCCCTCGGCCATGGGGCAAACCGCTGCGGATCCCCGGGCCAAGCAACATCATGATCCCAGCTTCCATCATCTCTGCATAGCACCAGAACAAACGGGTTTTCTCCATCCGTAGGCCCAGCGGGATAGTCAAAGGCTTCAAGATCCTGGACACGGATTCCATCCTGCGTTCCGGGGGCGAACAGGAATAGGTTCTGCCCCGCTTGGCCTGATTGAGCACAAGACAGGATCGGAGTCGCACGCACCCCATTCGCCTCCCCTTCCGTCAGAATCAAAACGGGGCGTTGGTCCGCAACGTCGCCGACATTCCAGTCGCGCACATCCGAAACGTCATGGGGAATTCCGATCGGAGTGGTTTCCACTCTATAGCATCCTGGCTTGGCCGCATACAAAAGCACCGGTTTGCTCCTACGGTCATGGTTTTCGAACAACGCAGTTCCTGCTATCCTGATCTGACCGGAGGAAGGCACTTCCACCTCAGTAAACCAAGGTTCCCCTTCATTCACAGATTCGATCCACGCGACCGGATCGCCATCATAAACCTGTCGAGGTTTGGCAAAACGGTCCCAGTATATCCGGGTCCCCATCACGATCATCCCAATCAGGAATAGGAGCAGGATCGAATTGAGGATGATCCGCCCTGCCCCCGGATTCCGAAGGACGACCACGTCGGGATCCCTGGGATCAGTTACACCAAGCGGCGCCCTCATCAACTCAAAGGCCTGGTCGGGACGGACACATTGTCCTTCCGGGGCATCCAAACCCCACAAGAGAATGATCCGGCGGGTTCCATCCGGATACTCCCGGATCCTGTAGCAGTCCGGAAACTTACGAGGATCGGGAATCCGGAGCTCCTCAAGCAGAGTTGCATGCAAATGCCGCACGCTGACTCCGCCATTTCTCAATCGGTGGTAGTTCGCGAGCTCGCGCTCAAAGGCACGCAACAAGTCGCCGTTTGACAATGGGAGCCGAACTCTTCCGACATCCCGACCTTCTCTCATTTCGTAGATCCATTCTCCGGAGTCCGCGCCCGTTGCCACACCCGGAAAAGTTTCCGGGAAAAGTTCCCGGACGAAGTTCTGCTCGCCGATGATGGATCGGGTGCCCATCATGAACCGTGAAGCAGGCCAATCCGAATGGATCAAATACCCGGAGTCGGACACGTCTACTCTTAATGTCATTTGGAAGGGAAGAAACTCGGCTGCAGTTCAGATCCAGTTATCTGTCCGGGTACCACCCGGAGGGAAAGGCATGACCCGGCACACGAAACGGAAAACAATGGGTTCAGTTTGGGACACACGATCGCTATCGTCAACCGATAAGTAAACCTGCTCCCGGACACCGGACCCTTGGGGGGTGTTTCTTCACCGGTTTCGTGTCACTCCGGTAAATGACCTTCACCGCGTAATATTGCGACTCCTTCTCAAAAACAGCCCATTTTCGTTGGTCGCCATTTTCCCGTATCCCTCCCATCCCCCAAGGCGTCCCGGTTTCATCAAAATCTCAGCCCGTTAAAACCGCGTCAACGAGCAGCGATCTATGCCGTTATCTATCTATGGATTAGCTACTTATCACAACCCGATGGACGCTGGACTACAGTTGGACTTTTTTTGTTATGTTTATACGCGCGTCTCTAATTTGAAACGGTTAACGTCCGACCTCTGAACCATCTGAGTACGAACGATTGAAATGTGCCATCAAAATGCTGATATCGGCCGGATTCACTCCACTTATTCTCGACGCCTGAGCAAGCGACTCGGGCCGGATGCTCTGAAGTTTGAGCGCGCTCTCCTTTCGCAACCCCCGGAATGCGAGGAAATCGAAGCCGTCAGGAATCCGGATCCGATCCAGATTCTTGAACTTCTGGATCATCCGTTGCTCGCGATCCAAGTATCCCCTGTATCGCGTCTGATAGATGACTTCGTCCTTAACAGTCACCGGCTCGCCCTCAAATTCGGGGCAGATGAGTGAGAGATTCTCGCCTCTTCTGACACCATCTCCAATCGTTCCATTCTGCCAACGCTCAGACTCGATCCGGCGAACCCACTCACGGATGGAATCATTCATCGAAATCATTCGGTTCAAGCGCTCTTCCGGAACAAGACCATACTCCCTGGAAACGTCGGCTAATCGCCATTCCGCGCTACCAAAATTCAGGAGCAAACGATGCTCCGCACGACTCGTGAACATGCGATACGGTTCCTTTGTCCCCTTCGTCACCAGGTCGTCAATCAGGACTCCGATATACGCTTGATCCCGTCCGATGACGAGCGGCTTGGTCCCTTTGATTTTGCAGCAAGCATTCACACCGGCCACCAGACCTTGAGCCGCAGCCTCCTCATATCCGGAAGTTCCGTTGATCTGTCCCGCAAAGAACAATCCCTCAACAACCTTGGATTCCAGCGTGGGACGCAGTTGGGTGGGTGGGGCGAAATCATACTCCACAGCGTAGGCAGGACGTGTGATCTGTGCGTGCTCCAATCCCGGAATGGTGGATAGCATCTCCATCTGAACGGGCAGTGGTAGACTCGTCGAGAGTCCGTTGATATACCATTCATCCGTGTTTCGCCCCTCCGGTTCGAGAAACAAACGATGCTTTTCCTTGTCTTCAAAGCGAACAATCTTGTCCTCTATACTCGGACAATACCGCGGTCCAATTCCTTTGATTATTCCGCCATAAAGCGGAGAAAGGTGGAGATTCTTATGGATAATATCCTCGGTTTCCGCAGTGGTATCCGTAATCCAACATGACACCTGATCTGTCCCGGGAGCCCATCCCATCTTGCGTTGACCCAATTGTTCCACGTGGAACAATTCACATTCACCACGGGATTCATAGAAGGAAAAGAGGGTCGGATCCAGATCACCTTTCTGTTCTTCAAGCCGGGAAAAGTCGATCGTAGAACCCAGGATCCTAGCCGGAGTGCCCGTCTTGAGGCGCTCCAACTCAATCCCATTTTGCATAAGACTGGCAGACAATCCCTTTGATGCGAAGTCCCCCATCCTGCCGCCCTCATTCACGCTCTTCCCCACATGCATGATTGCCTCGAGAAAAGTTCCCGTAGTGAGAATGACTGTTGGCGCATAAAACGAAACACCGAGGTTGGTTTCCATTCCCCGGATCCTTCCAGCTTCCACAATCAGGCCGCGCCCTTGCGCCTGAAACAGAGTCACCCCTGGGGTCAATTCCAGCACGTGCTTCATCCGGAACTGATACGCCTTCTTATCGCACTGGGCGCGTGGCGCCTGAACCGAAGGACCCTTGGATGCATTCAACAAACGAAACTGTATGGCTGTCGTATCCGTGTTAACGCCCATCTCACCGCCGAGCGCATCCACCTCACGGACGATCTGTCCTTTGGCTTGCCCACCGATCGCAGGATTGCAGCTCATCTGAGCGATCGTATCCACGTTCCCTGTAATCAGGAGAACCCTCATACCCATCCGTGCGACCACGAGTGCAGCTTCACAACCGGCGTGCCCCGCCCCACAGACAATTACGTCGTAGGGATGTTCCGGCCCGGCACGAAGCCGGGACGATTGATTCAAGTATCTCTTGGACATGCTACTTACCGATGCAGAAATGGGAGAAGAGCGAATCAAGCACCGCCTCATTGTCAATCTCCCGGTTGATCTGGACCAACTCTTCAGACGCCCTGATCAGATGAAATGCAGCAAGCTCGGTCCCCGATCCTTCCTTCAGAATGGTCCACGCCTGAGTCAACTCATCGTCAGCCGCAGCGATGAACTGAGCCTGTCGTGCGTTGAACATGAGAACCTCAGAATCCCGGTCACCCATGATCTCACGAAGACTGGAGATCCATCGATCCTGCAACGCTTCAAGCCCGGTTCCTTCGGTTGCGGATACACGGACATGGGCCCATTCCGGATGCACTCCACCAAGCGCCTTCGAAGACCCAAGATCGACCTTATTTTCAACCAAAAGAGTTCGGCCCGGCTTCAAGCGGTCCAATACGACCTTCGGCAAATCCGGAATCGGCGCTGCACTGTCAACGACCAACAGGACGAAATCAGACCGGTCCATCAGATCCATGGTCTTGTCGATACCCATTTGCTCGAGTCGCGATTCAGCCCCGTCTCGCAAGCCGGCCGTGTCGAAAAGATTAACCAAGTATGGACCGATCCACAGACGTTCCACAATGTAATCGCGTGTGGTGCCGGCCTGCGCATCCACCAACGCCCGGGAGTGCCCGACCAGGGCATTCAGGAGACTGCTCTTGCCAGCATTCGGAGCACCGATGATCAAGGTATTCACGCCATCCTGAACCAGCCGCCGATTAGCCGAAGCCCTGCGAAAGGCCCCCAGCGTCTCCATAATACCCTTGAGCCGTGCAAGAGGACCGGCAGTGTCCTCTGGAGGAAGCTCCTCCTCGGGGAAATCAATGTAGGCCTCGATCTCCGCACGCAGACGGGTGAGCTCCAGAACAAATCCGTCCATCATCCTGCCCGCTTCACCCGACAGGTGCCGATGCGCCATCTCAATCGCCCGATCCGATTGAGCATGAATCAGGTCCGCAACCGCCTCAGCCTGCGAAATGCTCATGCGGCCGTTCTCGTATGCCCGACGGGTAAACTCACCTGGCCCGGCCAATCGACAACCACGACGACACAGATCCTCAATCAGTTTTTGACAAATCAGGGGATTCCCGTGCGGCATAATCTCCAAAATGTCCTCTCCGGTGTAGGAGTGCCCGGCCTCAAAACGGATCAGAATCACGTCATCAATTACATCGCCGTTTACTCCTTTGTATTGAACTCTGGTCGCCTCCCTTGGCTTACATAAGTCACTCCCCTCAAACAACTTCCGCGCTATTTCAACACTGAGAGAACCACTTGTCCGAATCACGCCCAGAGCTGAAACGCCCACCGGAGTGGATTGTGCAACAATCGTATCCATCCTCTTTATAATGCAAAACCGGAAACGATGCGATCGCCTCCGGGTTCATGCGCTCAGGATTCGGTGTCGATTACGACTCCGCTCCCTTCAGAAGGCTCACCATGCGCCAAAACCGATCCGACTTCAACCCGCACCTTCTCCATAATGAGTCGGGTCAGATCATCTGCAATCTTCGGATTGTCATTGAGGTATTGCTTGGCGGCTTCGCGGCCCTGACCGATCAGCTCACCGTTGAAGGAAATCCACGCTCCCTTCTTATCCAGAATCTTCTGCTCAACCCCAAGGTCGATCAGTGAACCCGTCCGGGAAATACCCTCACTATACATAATGTCAAACTCGCACTCGGTAAACGGTGCAGCCACCTTGTTTTTCACAACTTTGAGCCTGGTGCGATTCCCGATCACTTCGCCCGACGGCTTCTTGATCGCGCCGATCCTCCGGATATCCATGCGCACCGATGAGAAAAACTTCAAAGCACGCCCACCCGGGGTCGTTTCCGGATTCCCGAACATCACCCCGATCTTCTCGCGGATCTGGTTGGTGAAGAGGCAGACACATTGGGTTTTGCTGATGACAGAAGTCAACCGGCGCATGGCCTGACTCATCAGGCGTGCCTGCAATCCGACCGTGGCATCACCCATCTGCCCATCCAATTCGGTTTTCGATACCAGTGCGGCAACGGAGTCCACCACAATCACATCGATCGCTCCGGATTTGATGAGGGTTTCCGTAATATTCAACGCATCCTCACCGCTGTCCGGCTGAGACACCATAAGGTTGTCCAGATTCACGCCAACAATCTTGGCGTAGCGTGGATCCAGCGCATGCTCCACATCGATAAACACGGCATTCCCACCCTGCTTCTGCGCCTCAGCAATGAGACTCAGACAAAAAGTGGTCTTACCCGATGATTCCGGACCATAAATCTCTGAGACACGGCCTCGTGGAAGCCCACCCACCCCAAGTGCGAGATCGATGGCAGCAGACCCGGTCGAAATGACGGACACGTTCATTTTCGACGCATCGCCCAGTCGCATCAAAGCGCCTTCACCATACTCCCGGTTGATCGAAGAAACGGCCATGTCGAGGGAACTCTGGCGGCTGTCGGTTGAAGGTTTGGTGGGATTGGTAGGTTTTGCCATATGATGTGGTGCTTAAATGATGAGTTCGAATGGAATCCAGTGCATATTTGATCACATTTCCAGTCATGTCGAGCCTCGACTTATTGCTGGAGATCATCATGCTAACTCCGGGATTTACCCTATGCATTCTTTCACGACAATCAAGGCCAATACTTACCCTGCCCGCCATGCCGCGATACACACCGGCTATCGGGGACGCATGGCTCCCACACCAAGCGGAGCCCTCCACATGGGACACGCGGCCACCTTCCGAACGGCCTTCAACAGAGCAAAAGAGGCGCAGGGAACGCTCATCCTGAGAATCGAGGATATCGACCTCGATCGATGCTCCGCTGCCTCCGGGATCAGCATACTCGACGATCTTCGATGGCTGGGACTAAACTGGGATGAAGGACCCGACATTGGAGGCCCAGTCGCTCCCTACCGCCAAAGCGAATGCACCGGGTACTATATTTCGATCATGCAGCTTCTGGCTGAGGCTGGGGCGGTGTATCCATGCCCCCTGTCACGAGCCGATATTCAGAATCACCCGGAATGCACGCAATCCCGCTTCGGCGAATGGATGGTAATTCCATCGATGCGACCCTCTGAACTCAGGGACCCTCACCATTACATCCCATTCAATCCGCATGGGTCCATCAATTGGCGCTTCCGTGTTCCTTCGCCCAAAACCATGTCATTCCGGGACAACATCGCAGGATCCCAATCCTATGCGGCCGGTATCGATTTCGGCGATTTTCTTGTCTGGAGAAAAGATGGGACCCCAGCCTACGAACTCGCAGTTGTCGCGGATGACATCCGGATGGGGATCACCGAAGTGGTCAGGGGCGCGGACCTTCTCCTCTCCACCTGTCGCCAACTCATGATCTACGAAGCCCTCCATCAAAACCCACCATCCTTTGCCCACTGCCCCTTGATTCTGGATGCTCAGGGCAAGCGTCTCGCGAAAAGCCTTGGGTCAGAGACCATCCGATCCTTTCGGGAGCGGGGGATTCTTCCTTCACAGTATTGGAATGCCGTCGATGCAGCACTGCGCCAAAGCACAGAGAGCCAACCGTCCGACACACAGACTCCCGAGCGATGAATGTCCTGCCCTTTACCCTATTCCTCAGTTTCCTGCTGGCTCTGCTATTCCTGATCCTGTACATCAGAACACACCATCAGAACCGGCACACAAGCCCTGAGCAACAATCCCTCATTCCCTTCCGGGACGAAGATTCACGACCTACTCCGCCCGAAGAACCGCCAAAGCATCCTTAAGCCGGCCATCGTTCCGGGCTCCTCCCATCGCGAAATCCGGTTTGCCACCACCTTTACCTCCCAACACACCGACGACGCGGTTCAGAAGATTCCCCGCATGGCACCCCCCCGACACGGCAGCATCCGAGCACAACACAACAACGGAAACCTTATCGCCCATCTCCGCACCCAGAGCGACCACACCTCCGTCCATCTGCTTCAAAAGATGGGCCGCCATGCCCCTCAATTCGTTAGGATTACCACACTCCACCCGGGCAACCACCCTCGGGAAGCCCGCCACAGAAGTGGCGGATGCGACCAAGCCCGCAAGGTCCTTCATTCCTTCCTTGCGTTTCAGGTCCGCCATCTCCTTCTCCAACTGACGCTTCTGTTCAGCGAGTTCATGGCTTCGACGGCCCAGCTCAGCGACGGTTACACCGAGCGCACCCGTCGCCTCATCCACCTGATTCAACAATCCATCCAACCAGCGTTCAAAGGCGGATCCAGTGATCGCTTCAATCCGCCGTGATCCCGCCGCGATCGATGACTCCTGCACTATTTTGAGGTGGCCGATCTCGGCCGCCTGCATGACATGCGTTCCCGCACATAGTTCCTTGGAGTAACCTCCGATATCCACGACGCGCACCACATCCCCGTATTTGTCCTCAAAAAACGCGATCACGTCCGCCGGCTTTTGGTCAAACGGGGTTTCGAATGTCACGACCGGATCATTTTCGAGAATCTTCTCATTTACCATGCGCTCGATGGTTGCCAACTGCTCAGCCGACACTTTCTCGAAATGACTGAAGTCAAAACGGAGACGATCGGGCGTAACGAGAGAACCTGCCTGCCGCACATGGGATCCTACCACTTTCCGCAGTGCCCAATGCAGCAAATGGGTCGCCGAATGGTGCCGCTGAATCGCTTTCCTGCGACTTTCATCGATGGACATCCTACAATCAGATCCCACGAGATCCTGACTCACAACATCCCGCACCCGGTGCAGGTAAACCCCATCCGCATCAATCAAGGTAGACTCCACCGGATAAGTCGCCCCGGAGACCGTAATGGTTCCCGAGTCACCAACCTGCCCCCCTTTTTCACCATAGAACGGGGTCGCATCCACCACCAGATCCGAGAACCCGTCCCCTGCGCGAATCGCCAGCAATTTCGCGCAGAACGCTTTCCAATTCGATGGTTCATACCCCGCAAAACGGGTGGCCTCCACGCCTTCACCGCTGCGAACCGCTACCACCGACTTCTTCTGCGCCGCACGCGATTGCGCCCGCTGCTGCTCCATGTGAACCTGAAATCCAGCCTCGTCAACCGGCAACCCGCGTTCACGCGCCAGAAGTTGAGTCAGATCCAGAGGGAAACCATAGGTGTCATACAGCGTAAAAGCCTCAAGCCCGCCAATCGATCCCGACGTGGCCACCTTTTCAAACTCCGCAAGACCACGATCGAGAGTCCGCTCAAATGCGGCTTCCTCACTCGCAAGCACCTTCCTCAGCAACTCCTGACGCTCAACGAGCTCAGGGAACACGCCTCCGAGGGTTTGGAGCACCGGATCCACAAGCTTCACAAAACTCCCGGCTTCCAGATTCAAGCGCCGCCCCCACAGCACCGCGCGCCGCAGAATCCGGCGAAGCACGTAGTTGCGCCCTTCGTTCCCCGGCAAAATGCCGTCCGCAACAGCACAGCAAAGACAACGCGCATGATCTGCCAACACCCGGAAAGCAATATCCTTCAGCTCCACGGCTGTCGGGCGCTCCGCATCGGCAGGCAGCGTGCCTTCATAACGGTGGCCGCTTAACTGACTCAACAAGTCAAAAAACGGCGTGAAAATATCGGCGTTGTAGTTGCTGGGCGGCCTCTTGAACTCAGTAAAACCCTTCGTGGTGGCAAAGATACCCGCCACACGCTCAAACCCCATGCCGGTATCCACGTGTTTGTGCTTCAGCGGTACCATACTGCCATCCTCGCACGCATTGAACTGAATGAACACGTTGTTCCAAATCTCGATACACCAGGGACTTCCCGCATTCACCTTGTCGCCACCATTTTCCGGAGTCAGATCCATGTGGATTTCCGAACACGGGCCGCAGGGCCCGGTATCGCCCATCATCCAGAAATTGTCCTTTTTCCCACCTGTAACAATGTGCTTCGCGGGATCCAGCCCGGCTTTCTCGAAAATCCCCTTCCAGATCCCGTAAGCCTCTGAATCAAACTCCGCCGGATCCCCTGTACCCGGCTGATACACCGTGGCATACAAGCGTTCGGCCGGCATCTTCCATACCTGGGTGAGCAACTCCCACGACCATGTCAGCGCTTCCTTCTTGAAATAATCTCCGAAAGACCAATTCCCGAGCATCTCAAAAAAGGTCTGGTGATAGGCGTCAAATCCCACATCCTCCAGGTCGTTGTGCTTGCCTCCCGCACGTATGCACTTCTGGGTGTCGGCAACACGTGGAGCCGGAGCTTCTCTTTCCCCAAGGAAACAAGGCACGAACTGGTTCATCCCCGCGTTTGTGAAGAGGAGATTCGGCGCAGTTGGCAGCAGCGAAGCCGATGAAACAACCCGGTGATTCTTGCTGGCAAAAAAATCGAGAAATGACTGTCTGACAGATGCGGAGTCCATGTGCGCAGAAAATCCTCCAAGTGCCCCGCTTTCAATCCCTTTCTTCAATCCCCGCTCCCGAAATGATCCACGCACACGAAGGGATCAATCTTGCCAACCGCCGAAACAATGGACTATCGTTCCACAATCTCACCGGGCATCTCAGTGGCATCTTCCGGAATCACCGAACCAATCCGTCTTCGATCCTGACGAAAGACGCTGACTCCTGAGCTCCCACGTCTCCATTTCACCCCATAATTGCGATCTTCCTCCAACTCCCATTACGCGCCATGACTACTTCCGACTCAAGAAGCCCCGAAACCGATGCATTCTGGATGGAACATGCCCTTTCTCTTGCCCGTCTGGGCTGGGGCGAAACCCACCCAAATCCGATGGTCGGGGCCGTGATCGTCCACGAGAATCAGGTTCTGAGCGAGGGGTATCACGCTCGGGCTGGCGAGCTTCATGCGGAGAGACTCGCCCTGCTTTCTCTCGGAAACCCATCACGGGAGACACTCAAGCAATCCACTCTTTACGTGACACTTGAGCCCTGCTCATCCCACGGAAGAACGCCTCCATGCACGGACATTATCCTCGCATCGGGCATTGGCCGCGTCGTCATCGGCACCCTAGACCCCAATCCCCTGCACAACGGCAAGGCGATTTCCATCCTCCGAAACCACGGAGTGGATGTTACCACCGGGGTGCTCGAAGACGCCTGCACAGACCTCAATCTCATTTTCAATCACTGGATCCGGAAAAAGACACCCTTCCTGGTCGCCAAATGCGCTACCACGCTCGACGGACGCATCGCCACCCGTACCGGCGCCTCCCGCTGGATCACCGGCGAGGAGTCCCATGCGGATGTCATGAAATGGCGTCGCCTCTTTCCAGCCATTGCGGTTGGAGCCGGAACCGTCCTCTCCGACAACCCGGTTCTCACGGCTCGACTCCCTGGGGTCGAACCCTGGTGCCCCATCCGGTTCGTCTTCGACCGCCACCTCCACACCCTCGAAAGCGCGGATCAATGGCACCTTTATAACGATTCATGGGCATCCAGAACCATCGTGGTGACAATGGGCAAACACCCGGCCCACCATTTCGCCAAAATCCAGGCAAAGGGAGTTCAAGTCTGGCCATTTCCGATGGATCATAACGGGCAGTTCCCATGGGAGGCATTCCGACACCGCTGCGCCCAGGAATCGATTTACGGTATCCTCATTGAAGGGGGATCCAATCTCCTCTCCGATCTACTTGGCTCCGGTCAGGCCGACTACCTGATGGCCTACCGCGCTCCCCTTCTGTTCGGCGACGATCACGCGCTCCCTCTCTTCGCAGGCCTTGCGCCATCCACCCCACAGCAGGCGCTGCGCCTGACCAAAGTGCGGCATGCCATTCTCGGGGAAGACCAACTGCTGCGCGGCTTCATGCAGCCAAGTGCCTGTCTCGACCGGATGAGCCGTTAACACCACATCCCCCTTTCATCCGAGCATGGACCTCATCGTTGTTGACCACGACTGGATGCCTTTCCTTCAGGAGGAAATCCTCCGCGCTTTCCCGCAGGCCAGGTTCGATGCATCATCCAACACCCTGCTTCAGGTCGACGGGATCTCAATCGCCGCAGATACCCGTCTGGCCTTTGCACGTCAGCTGCTGCCAAATGCGGTCCCCATCCAGGCGAAATCTGTCAAATCATGGGCGGAAGCGATCACAACCGCCACCATCGACGCACTGGCTGAATCCAATTCACAATGGGTGTTCCATCTCGAACCCCGCTATGGCGAAGGCAAAGCCGGACGCAATCGATGCGACCTTATCCGCAAGGCGATCGACGAGATCCTCCGGAAAAAGCGCCGCTCAATGGTTCGCAACCGCATCGAGCCCCCATCCGCATTCGATCCAGGGCACGCCTTGGTGCAATGCATCCTGACGGATCCGGAAAACGGATGGCTCTCGGTCCTGCCAGCACCCTATCCCTACGAGTTGCGAGCGTTGGTGGCACCTTTTCCCTTGGGCTTCATACCGATTGCGGAGGACAAAACCGTCCCAAGCCGGGCGTTTTCAAAACTGGTGGAAGCTGAGCTCCGCCTCGGATTCCCCATCCAAAAAGGGGACCAGTGCGTCGACCTCGGAGCATCTCCCGGCAGTTGGAGCGCGATCGCCCTTAGGCGGGGAGCTCATGTTACTGCCATCGACCGCTCCCCGCTGCGGGCCGATCTCATGAACCACCGCAAAATGACGTTCGTTACTGGCGATGCTTTCAAATATGAACCGTCAAAACCCGTGGACTGGTTGCTCTGCGATGTGATCGCCGCTCCGCAACGCAGCATGGACCTGCTGCTGCATTGGTTGGGCCACGGTTTCACCCGACACTTCGTGCTTACCATCAAGTTCAAAGGCGCAGAAGACTACCCGCTGCTCGCTCCCTTTGCCCGTGCGGCCCTTCCGCTCTGCAAGGATTTCCGCTTGAGCCGCCTCTGCGCCAACAAGAACGAAGTGTGCGCCTTCGGCACAGGAAAAGCTTGAATCGCCGACCGGAGCAGGCGCATCCTCGTCTCCATCCATGCTCAACGTCTACTTCACCATCCTCCTTGCGGTCATCCCGGTGTATCTGTTCATCGTGATCGGATACGTGCTCCGGCGGTTCGCATGGCTCACCCGTGAAGCCGACACGAGCCTGCTGCGCCTTCAGGTCAACCTCCTTTACCCGGCCCTCATCTTCACCTTTATCGCCGGTAACCCTGCGCTGCGAAACCCCTCGACGCTGATCTGGCCGCCTTTGGTTGGTTTCGTCGGGATCATCGCGGGATTTGCGATCAGCTACCTGATTGGCATGGGATTCCGGCTAAGGGTGGGGAAGGGATTGCGCACCTTCGCCTTCACCTGCGGTATTCAAAACTACGGGTTCATGGCGATCCCACTCTCCCTTAGCCTGTATCGGGATGATGTCACCGCCGGAATCCTGCTCGTTCACAATACCGGCATCGAGGTGGCTGTTTGGACTATCGGAATCCTGCTCCTCTCCGGCACCATCAACCGGGATTCCTGGAAGCGCGTCTTCAATGCTCCCCTGATCGCGCTCCTCCTCGGACTCGCGGTCAATTTCACCTCCGGGGTCGATGCATTGCCCACCCCGCTCATTTCCATCGGAAAAGCGATCGGCGTCGGCATCGACGGGCTGGGGGATTGTGCCATTCCACTCGCCCTGCTCCTCATCGGCGCCTCCGTTCATGATCTTTTCGAAGAAAGGGAAATGCGCTGGCAGCCCAATGTGTTGGCAGGTGCATGCGTCGCCCGCCTGATGATCATCCCCGCCGTGATGCTCCTAGCCGCGTGGGCACTCCCAATGTCCATCGAACTCAAACGCGTGATAATCGTCCAGGCTTCCATGCCCGCCGCGATGTTCCCGATTGTGCTCGCACGCCACTACAGCGGAGAACCCCGCGTAGCCGTCCAATCAGTTGTCGTCACCACGCTGCTCTCCTTCCTGACCCTTCCCCTCTGGGTCATGATCGGCCAAAGCCTCATCGGAGGCTGAACCCCGTTATTTCCGCAGGTCACTATTGAGGAATCAGCTAGAGAATCGGGGCTATCACTAGATTTCGAACCACCCTTAGTCCTCCCCAATCGGCCCCTTTCATTTTCGCAAAAACGGGTTTTCGCTTCTCCGAAAACCATTTTGGATGTTCAGCGAGTAATCTCGCAAGATAAGGCTGACTACCCAGAGCCATACCATCGGTGAAATAGCGCACGCGACAGCGCAGCGCTTCTTGCAAGGTGAGCTTCTCATCATCATCCAGTGCCCGTCGCAAGCGTTCGGGAGAAGTACGCCCCATCCTCACCTTTCCGGGATTTCCACAGTGACGGCCAAACAACAGATCCCGATGCATGGACGATGCGACATCCCATCTTTCCACACC
>JAPXRV010000042.1:0-26503 GCA_033813415.1 Opitutales bacterium
GGTTACGCTTAGTCAATGGAGTGAAGAACTTTCCGTCGGAATCTTCCAAGTCCAAACGTTCCCGCTTCACGGTACTGATGTAAGTGTCGTTGACAAAGAAGTCGATCGAATCGATCAGGCTATCCGGATCATAGGCGGTAGCGAAGATCGACACATCCGCGCCCGGCATGTATGTCGCTCCGTCGATAGGTGAGAGCAATTCAACCATCGGAGCGGATCCCGTGTTGAGCACGTAGCGAAGCGTCTCGGTGCGGGCGCGGTTTCCGTTACTGAACTCAGCGGTAGCCCAAACTTCGATGATACCGTATTGGGGCATCTTGAAATCAAAACGGAAAGGATAGGTTCCTGCGGAAGCAGTTCCCACCTTCACACCGTTGACCCAGAGGACCACTTCCTCAACAAGGGATCCACTGTCATTGACATGCACCGTGAAGCCCTTGTTGTAACCACCGATGACGTCGTTGGTGCCATCGACCGCCTCAATCTTGATCTCGGGAGCACTTCCCACCGGGCGCACATTGAAGCGGCGCGGCACGGTGGTTTCGACGAATGTTCCATTGTTGAGGGTAGCACGGGCCGTGAGGCGGATATTGCCCACCCAATGCTCATCCCATGAGAAGTCGAAGTATCCATTGGCGGAACGGATCGGATCCTCATTGATCTTATATCCGTTGGCGTAGAAATCCACGGACGTATTGCGGGACATCGCCAAAGGAAGAACAGTCGCCTGAATCCAGACCGGCTCGGTCACACTCACGTTTGCATTCTCCTGTGGGAAGTCGATGGTGATACCCGATAACTGACCTGCCTCCGGAGTCGCCGTTCCTACCGTCAAGGTAATCTGAGTCGTAACCGGAGGATTGACCGATGGAGGCCCGGGCTTAAACGTCAGGATGTAGGTTACCTGATTGGATAACCCGGTCAGCATCGGAATCGTCACATTTCCAAAAACAATGGTTGGATCTGCTGAGCCTACCCTCTGACCTACAACAACAGGGGTTACGATGCCTTCGTAAACCATATCAAGATCAGCAGTACCACGTTCAGGTATTAATCCCCATCCGATAAGTGCCCGGATGGAAATCACCTGACCCTCAGTCACCGGAGTAGTGGACTCAGGATAGGTAATGGTCATCGCCGTCATCTGACCGAGGAGGGACTGTCCCAGCAAGGTCAGCATCACAAATGCGCCAGTAATGGCACGCGAAAGAAATCTTATGCTGTTTTTCATAATTTGAGGTTTCAGCGGTTAGCACACATCATCATCAGAGTTTGGCACGGACGCGGTCAGCGCCGATCGTGCGGTCGATCTGGTCATTGGTCTTGCCGAGATCATTGCGGAGCGAAACCAGCTTATCCTGATAAACCGGAATCTGATTCACCATCCGTAAGACATAGGGAACAACCTCCTGGTCCATAAAGACCCGGCTTCCCATATTCAACCAGATGCGCCCCATATCGGGGTCGAAGTTGAAGGTGGCGTCGATCGTCCGCTTGGTCGGATAGAAGTAGATCGATCCGAGGCGCCTTGGTGCGGCTACGGCATTCCACCCGTCTCCCATCCAATCCAAACGAGCCTCTGCAACCGACTCCTCATTGTCCCTATAAGCCTGAAGGGTCTTCAAGAAACGATCGAGGACCGACACGAACATACCTCTCTGGCTATGGTCGTTGAGGACGATTTTGAGCCCGGAAGAGCCCATGCCCATGCCTGCGAAAATGGCCACCTGGCGGGTATCGTAGGCCGAGCGGGTCTGACTGTAGTAGGACTCATCGAAGATGATCATCTCGATGCTCCGGGACAGTTCGGTCTCCGCCTTCGGGAAGGACACCACCAACCTTTCGCCCAACTGGCGGTTGTTGTAGTAAGTGAACTTTTCTTCAAATGGATCGGGCTCTTGAGCCCACAATCCGGAGGTCAGTCCGAAGACTGCCCCGAGGATCACGGTATGCCGTATGAATGCTTTCATCATGAGGCTATCTTTCCTATTGTTTCTGTTATTGAGGAATGGAGAACACCCCCAATTAGAACGCAGGCACGGTGCGGCGTCCGCGGCGGGAAGAGTCACTATCGTCAACAGAAGAAGCAGGAGCTTCGGAAACACCCTTTGCGGCGGCCTTTTCAGCAGCCTTTTCAGCCTTTGCGGCAGCCTTTGCAGCGGCGCGCTCACGCTTTTCAGCCTCCTTAGCGGCCTTTTCTGCTTTTTGCAGTTCAACCGACTGGAACGCTTCGATCTGGCGGTTGAGCTTACTCTGATTCTCCTCGGTTTCAACCTGGGTGCGGTATTTCAGGATAGCTGCATGGAGGGCTTCCTCTTCCGGAGGGAGCTGATAGCGAGTACCCTGAACATCGCGATCGGAAAGACCCAGCGAATTGAGGCGTTCACGGCCGACCATATCCACGTAATTGGTCTCGTTCGGATTGAGGATACTGGCGGTGATGAAGATGATCTGGTTGGTAGCCTGCACGGAATCCGACTCATGACGGAAAGCGCGACCCACAAATGGAATCGATCCAAGTAGCGGCACCTTATTGGTGGTTTTTGCCGTGGTCTCATCGACCAGACCACCGATAGCGAGGGTTTCGCGGTCCTTCACCATCACGTGTGTGATCGCGGTGCGCTGACGAACCACCGGGATGATCGTATTATTGAAAAGCTGCTCAGCGACCTTATTATTGATCTGAGGCATAACCTTCAGGGAGATGAAGTCACCGCCACTGATGGTCGGCGTAACCGACAGAGCAATACCCGGGAGGGGATCGAGCTTAACAACCTGCCCCTGGTTTACAACGCCGTTGGACACGGTGCCGGGTTCCTGCAAGTAATAATGATCGATAATCTGGATCTTGGCTTCCTGGCCGTTTAGCGAAACCACTGTCGGATTGGCGACAATCTTGGAATCGGTGTTGGTAGCGAGGGCACTCAAAACGATCCCGAAGGCGTCGGCTGAGAAAATCGCCATATCGGTCTTCTGTGTGACGGTGTTGTCAACCAAGCCCTTCAGGCGGTTGATGGTGGATTCAACACTGTTGGCGGTAACAGCACCAGCGGAACCCGTGCGGCTGGTGGAAGTCTCCATGGCATCGGAAGTGTCGATCTGCCCTGAATCATCTTCATTATACTGTTTGATGAACTGGCGTTCGAACGGGCCAGCCTGCATTTCATAACCGGAAAGTGAAGCCCAATTCACACCGAGGTTCTTGACATCGTTCTGGGCGACTTCGATGAAACGGGATTCGATCATGACCTGAGGAGTCGGGCGATCGAGTGTATCGATAAGCGCCTTCATTTCACCCATGCGTGCCGGGCTACCGGTCAGGATAATCACGTTACTGCGGGAGTCGGTGACAACCCGGGACACACCAGCCTGCTGCTCGAGCAACGTCGCAATGGCGGATGCTTCAGAATACTTTACCTGGAAGACGCGGGACACATCTGGAATGGCATTGATCTCTGCCAGGGACTTGATGGTAAGAACACCTTCGTTGTCCTCATATCCATATTGATAAGCATTCAATGCGGCATTCATGGCCTGCTGCCAAGTCACCGCCTTCAGGCGGAAATCCTTCATTTCGGATTCAAGGATCGGATCCGGCTTCATCACGACGTTCAAGTCGAGCGAACGACCGATGGCCGAGACGATACCCCCGACTGTCGCACTGCGGAAATCCACATCAATGAGCCCATCCGAACGAAGCGTCACACGCGGATCGAGAGCAACGCCGGAATCGCCTGTGCCCATACGGATACGGATGATGCCTTCTTCGTCCCTCCAAGAGTATCCGGCCTCACCCAAGACAATGTCGAAAATCTGCTGCCACGTGACATCGCGCAAATTCAAGGACGATGTGCCCTGAAGCTCGTCGGGAATCACAATGTTAAGTTCATAAATATCGGCAATATTGCGCAGGATCACCCGGATCTCCTGATTATCGACGTTCAGGCTGATGGTCTCGTTCTGAGACCTGACTTCGGCTGCAGCCGCTGGCGCAGTGGCGACCGGATCCGAACTGGAAGAACTGGTCGTTACAATATCGGATTCCTGAGCGTAGCCCCTAACACAGAGGCCGCCGGCTACGACAGCCGCAAGTCCAATTGCGGCAAACCGGGAATGTGTCAAAGAACTGAACCGTTTGACCCTGGGAGTAGCGTTGTTTATCATCGTGGATTCGTGACAGTTAATTTTGGAGGGTATGAAGACAAAGGGTGTATAACGCCCAATGAGATCATTTTTTTGTTAGTTTTTAAGCAAATTTTCCGTCAACTCAATACTTATTTCTGTTCTGGGACTAGATTTTAACAATTTCACATGGATTTCTCGTTTGTGGATAATTAGTTGACCCACCCGAAAAAAGACGCGCATCCATGCGAGGAAAAAAAGTTAAGTGCCCGATAAATGAAATATTGAGTCAGGTTGAAAAGCGTAAATGAGGATTAATTTTCCCAAAGGGGACGTGCCCCTCCGGAATTGCGTAGGGCAACGGGAGCGCCGAAGACTTCGCTAAAGATGAGGGCGCGTCTGGCGCGTGCAGGATCATGGAGATCGGAGATAACGCCGTCAATAAGGGCGCTTGTGGGCTCGCGGGTGGATGGGCGTGAAGAATAGTTGCCATAGACTCTGGCACGCTCTTCGGTATCGCGGCGGATGGCGGCGGCGCGGGCCTCCTCCTGTTTGGCGCGTTTGCGGGCCTCCTCGATCTGAATCTGCATCTGGCGCATACGCTCGGCGCCAGACATTCCGTAGGCCGCGGGCTGAAGCGGAGCTGCGTGTTGAGCCGGCCTGGATACGGCAGTGGCCGGGCGCATGGTCGGGACACGCTGAGGAGATGAACCAGATGGCTGCGGTTGGGAAGGACTACCCCCACCCTCGTTCTTGCGGCGGTTTTCCTCGACACGGCGCTGGATTTCCTCGCGGATCTTCCTGAATTGATCGGATGGATCACCGGAAGTGGTCGGGGCATCATCTTCTTCATCGTTGGGCTTCTTGCGGCCGAAAATGGCCTGAAGCAGGAATACGATGCCAAAGATGATGGGAACAATGATGTCTTCCAGATTGTCCATAGGAGAAAATCAGTAGCGGGATTTTGGCAAAAAGAATGAAGGACGGAAGCGGATGGGTGCCGCCATCGGTATGGATGGCGGCACTCATGCATATCCGGGCGATTACAGCCCGGAAGAACAGAATCAGGAGTTTGGCATATTGCCGGATCCGCTCTGATCCTTGGAGATGGTTTCGCGCATCTTGGTATCGGCCTGAATATTGTTGAACTTGTAGTAGTCCATGACGCCGAGGTTGCCTTCGCGGAATGCCTGGGCGATGGCCATCGGAATCTGGGCCTGCGCTTCGACGACCTTGGCTTGCATCTCCTGGACGCGAGCCTTCATTTCCTGCTCTTGAGCAACGGCGGCTGCGCGGCGGATTTCAGCCTGGGCCTGTGCAGTGTTCTTATTGGCTTCAGCCTGTGCGACCTGCAGGGTGGCCCCAACGTTTTCGCCAACGTCGACATCGGCGATGTCGATGGAAAGGATTTCGAAGGCGGTGCCGACATCCAAACCACGGGACAGCACATTGCGGGAGATGGAGTCCGGGTTTTCAAGCACCCACTTGTAGCTCTCTGCGGAACCGATGGTGGTAACGATCCCCTCACCCACGCGTGCGATGATGGTTTCTTCCTGTGCGCTGCCGACATAGTGCTCCAGATTCGAACGCACGGTTACACGTGCGCGGGCCTTGACCTGAATACCATCCTTGGCGACCCCGTCGATGGTTGTGCGGCCGCTGCTGGGAGCAGGGCAGTCGATGATCTTCGGGTTGATCGAAGTACGAACCGCCTCAATCACCGATTTTTCGGTACCTTTGGTGGCGAGGTCGATCGTGCATGCGCCGTTCCAATCGAGCTCGATCCCGGCCTTGCGGGCACGGATGAGCGCATCAACGGTCTGGAGCACATCTCCGCCTGCCATGAAGTGGGTTTCGATGTCATTCATGGTGACTTCGATGCCGGCCTTCACCGCCATAATGCGTGCGTCAACGATCAGGGAATGGGGCAGCTTGCGCAGCCAGCGCATGACCACAAGGTTGAGCAGGCTGACCGGAGCTCCGGACGACAAGGCCTTCAACCATACGCTCAGAAATGAGATGATGGTGAAAAAGACAATAATGAGGAACAGCACGCCCACTCCGATAAGAATGGTTCGCAGGTCCAACTCTCCAAGCAACATAGTATTCAGATCCATAGGTGTATGATAGGGTTCAGGATTTCTTAACAATCAGACTAAAAGGATTCGCACGGATCACGCGCACGCGCTCACCGGTTTCGAGCCAACCGCTTTCGGAGCGGGCATCATAGAGACGATCCCCAACTTGGACACGGCCTACCGGGCGAAGGGACACGACAACGACGCCTTCTGCGTCCATGAGCCCGGGATCATCCGCCGGTTTGAGGCTGGAGCCCTCAATGGTGCCCGTGTGGCGGATCCATGAACCCAGACGGGTCTTGGAGAGCAGTTGAACCTCAATGAAGAAGAACATGAGTGCGAGAACCGCGGAGCCGATAAAAACGAGAAACGCCGGAAACGGACCGTATTGCTGCCACGCGACGACCGAGGCAGCCAGGATCAATAAGCTGGCAACAACAGCCAGGACGCCTCCCGGAACAATCATCTCCAGAAACAGCAGAACCAGAGCGAAAACGATAAGGGCTACAATAGTGGACATGGCTCAATCCTCCGCTTTCTTAACAAGGACACTGAACTGGCGGAAACCAACCACCACGACGCGATCGCCCCGGTCGATACTGCCGACCTGAGCCATTGCCTCAAAGCGCCTGCCATCGACTTCGATCTGGCCGGTTGGGATCATGGGGGTGAGCGCCACTCCGGGGGTACCCACTGGAGGAAGAGCAGTGCCGCCGTCGCTCTGGCGACCGCCGCCGACGAGAACCGGGTCAGGATCCGGGGAAGCACCTTGCAGCGCGACGCGGCTCCAGAGCGGAGTCTTCGGGAGCAGTCGAACGGCAAAAAACATACCGACGAGGGAACCCAAGAGGCTGAGCAGCAAGGTACCGGTGGATCGCTGGACCTCATCCCATGCGATCTCAATGCCGCCGCCCTCGCCCGCTGGCCAGAGATCGGACATGGACCACACCAGCGATACCAGCACGCAACAGATGCCGAGAAACGCTGGAACAAGAAATCCGGGCAGGATGAGCAGCTCGATGCCGATGAGAAGGATCCCCACCACAAAGAGAATCAAAGGCTCGTAACCGGCAAGCCCGGCCACGTAGTTACTGGCAAAAACGATCACCAGACACAGGATACCGAGACTGCCGATAAGGCCGAAGCTCGGGGTCTTGAATTCGATGAACAGGAGCAGCACTCCAATGCTCACCAAGATGGGGGCAATGGTCTGCATGAACTGGGCGAGCCGCTCGGACCAGGTCACCTCAAAGGATTTGATCTCAACCATCCCTTCGCCGTAGCGCATCGCCATTACTTGTTCCACCGAAGCGGCCACTCCGGCACCAAACAACGGTTCGGGAGGCTCGCCATAGGGAGTCATGGCCTCGGATGCTGTGAGCGAGAGCAACTCGCCTTCGGGCGACAAAACGGTATCCCCGATCTTGAGTTCAAATGCGGGGTCGGTCATCGCCCGCATGACATCGGCGCGGTAACGGTGATTCTTGGCATAGACCCTGACCTTGGCATTGATGTAGCTCTGGAGTTTCCGCTTCATGGATTCGGGAATATCCTGACCGGTGCCACTGACCACCTCGGCTGCGCCGATCTGCCCATGCTCTTCAAAATAGATGTCGTCTGTGCTGATGGCGATGAAAGACCCGGCGGAAATCGCCTCAGTATTGACGTAAGTGAGCGTCTCGCCCTTGAAGCGGCTGAGAGCGTCCATGATCTCGAGGGTATTCTGCAGCTCTCCGCCAGGAGTGTCCATGTCCAGAACGATGATATCCACCCCGTTTGCCATGGCTTCCTTGAGAGCGCGCCTCATGATATAGAGTGTGGGTGAACCGATCACGCCCTTGACGGGAATGACATAGGCATTCCTTGACGCGGATGTTGACGGTGGAGTCGCCACCGCTTCGGCAGGTTCGGAAACGGAGGGGGAAACGGACTGCGGGGCGGCTTTGGAAACGACAGTATTACCATTTTCCGGCAATACTTGATCATCCGATGGGCCGGAAGAGCCGGTGTGAGCAGGTGCCTCATCCGGAGCAGGAGAAAGCACCACAGACTCTGGCGCAGGCTGCGAAGAGTCCACTGCAGAATCGTCGCCACGGGCATGTGGTATTGATAGAATGGACAACACCGCAACAGAAGCGAGGAACGAAAAACGGGTCATAGGTGTTCTGTATAAAAGCATGAATTCATGGAAACACAAGCTACCAATTCGCAAAATGCCGTCTTCTGCGCAAGACGATGAGCGGAGGAAAGCCCACGACTCCCTTAATATTGAAGCCGCCCATCACCACCATGAGTAAAATACAAGACACCCAAACAACAAAAGCGACCAGCGGATCAAGGCCGCTGGAAACGGCCAGCCCATGCAAACGGCCAGCCCAACCGGCGACACAGGAAGCGGCGAGGATACCGGAAGCACCGGCGATTGCGCCAGCCAGCGCAGACTCAGCGAGCATGAGCCAACGCAACCAAAGGGAATCGGCTCCAAGCACGGCAAGAATCACCATCTCATGAATGCGATTGCGACGCTGCATGGTCAACAGAACAAAGACCGACAACACACCACAAGTGAGAATGATCACGCCACCGATTTGATTGAGAAAAAACACTTCTTCGAGCCAACGCAGGTAGGGACTGAGCGCGCCCCAGTCCTGACCGGATGATAAACCCATCAAGCCATCCACGCCGAGAGAGGAAAAGCTGCGGAAAAAGCCGTGCAAGGTCATGACCAGGAAGACCCCGAAGCCGATTGCGGACAAGGAAAATCCATAGGCGTTCTGTTTCCGGTAGAGGTTGGCGGAGGCCTGTTGCCAAAGGTGCCATGCACGGCCGCCTGGGACGGAGCTAAAGAGGCGGCGGAGTAACCAACGTGAAGCGGCGATGAAGAGAACGATTCCGGCAAACACAAGAAGGATCGCACCGATGACCGCGAGAGCAAAAGCCCGGTCTTCGACCATCCACAGGCAGTATCCGACGGCGGCCAGGATAAATCCGGAAACCATCAGGCGCTGCATCCAGCGGTGCTCATGAACGCGACTTGGCATCTTGACAGAGCGCAGCACCTCGACCGGCTCACACCCGAGCAAAGGCAGGATGGCGATCATGCCTGGAATCAGGATGAAGAAACCTCCGAACACCAAAGAAGCGACCAAGGGGCGCCAAAGGATCTCCACCGGCACCTCTTGAGATGCGAAATGCCCGACCCATGCCGGCAAGCCCACCTGAATGCCAACGGAAAACACGCCGGCGAGGAATACGGACAAACCCGAGTAGAGCAAAACCTGAGCTCCGTACACGGCCCACGACTCGCCCATGGTGCTGCCGAGGCACCGCATGAGAGCGACCTGATCGGCCCGGCTTCGAAAGAAGTCCACAAAGGTCACGGTGTAAGCGAGAGTACCGAGAAGCAAAGCGACAAAGGCTGCGAGAAACAAGGTGTTTGCAATGAGTCGGTAGGCCCGGTGGAAGGCAGTATCAGAAGGCAGCTCCCATGCGAGGTCGACCCCATAGGCTTCCTCCCGGAGGTAGTTCAGGATGAAATGGCCCCTGCGAATGCGCTCCGCAGCGGAAATCCCATCCGAGAGGTGAAAGATCCAGGACTGTTGCCACCGGGGGCCAAAGGCGTCGGACACATCGGTATTGGAGGGAATCAACGCCATCACGGCACGATCATGGGGAGGAAGGATGCGGCGCAACCAAAGCGGGATCGGATCTCCATCGGTCTGAACCGGAATGACATCCCAGTGCGCGAGTCCTTCGGACAAACCGGCATCGCGGATACTGTCGGCGAGGCGACTGGCGAATTCAAGCCCATCGGGAAGGAAAGGAAGCAACAACCGGACCTCGGGCAGATCGCCCTCGGCACGCCTTTCCCACCCGGTGACGGGAGCCTCAGCCGGGAATTGTTCCTGAGCAATCCAAAGGTGCATGGGGCCCGTCTGGCCAGCCTCGAACGGAGCATCGATGACGGTATGGTGGTAAATCACACGCTGATCGCCAAGCCTTGGGAGGAGACGCTTGAGGCGCTCTCCCGGCTGGCCCGAAATATCGATGCGCAAATCCCCCCCGGTGATCCCACAGGCAATGAGGTAAAAACTCTCACGGAAACTCTCCTTGAGAGCGCTGAAAGAAACCATGACGGACAAGCCGAAAACCATGGAAGCCAGCATGACCAGGCCTCTGAAACCCGAACGTTTCGCATCGAGCCATGCGAGCCGGAGTATCCACCGTATGGAACGCAGCATCATGATCCCCTACTCCACCAGTCTGCCGTGTTTAAGGTGCAAAGTGCGATCTGCCAATCGCGCGATGCCCATGTCATGGGTCACGATAACCAAAGTGGTGCGGGTCGCCCGGTTGATCTCGAAGAGTTCATGAACGATATGATCACTGGTGGTATCGTCGAGGTTTCCGGTCGGCTCATCGGCAAAAAGGATGCGAGGCCGGCCGATAAAAGCGCGGGCCAGCGCAACGCGCTGCAGTTCGCCACCCGACAGCTCGCCCGGCAGGCTGTGCATACGTTTGGAAAGGCCCATGCGCTCGAGCCAGCCACGTGCATCCGAAGCGGCGCTGCGCTCTCCACGCAGATCGAGTGGGATGCGGACATTTTCAAGCGCGGTCAGGTGGGGAATGAGCTGAAAATTCTGAAACACGAATCCGACTTTGCGGTTGCGCAAAGCGGCCCGCTCACGATCCGTGCAGCGCGAAATCGAAGTGCCATCGATGAGGACATCACCCGAACTCGGCACGTCAAGGCCGGCGCAGAGTCCGAGCAAAGTGGTCTTTCCACTCCCCGACGGCCCGACAATGGCGACCGAATGCCCGGCCTCGACCGAAAAGCTCACCGAGTCCAAAACCGTCAGGCGCTCACCGACCTGATCAAAAACGCGGGAGATACCGCGGGCTTCCAAAACCGGCGGTAGTGCTTTCAAGCCTGTCGTCGGTTTGGCATGAAAACCCAATACCTCTTCGTAACTCATCGGACTGATTCGATAACGGATCGTGGAAATGCGTTCAATCACCGAAACCGCAAGAACCATCCCGTAGGCAACAAAAAAACAGAATGCACTGCCGCTTTGGCTACAAATCCGGAGCGAGTGTCCGGAATGGCAGCCCGATAGGGACTCGAACCCCAACAAAGTGAACCAAAATCACTTGTGCTACCATTACACCATCGGGCTATCGGTCGACATAGTTGAAGAATCCGATTCCAAAGGTCAAGAGACAATCATTCAGTTGACTCGATATTCAAAAAGGACTTTATAAATCGGTCATATGGCCGAAGGCAGTGTATTACCGGGTTCAGTCAAATATAAGCGTGTGATCATCAAGCTGAGCGGAGAAGTTCTCCGCAATGAGCGGGATGGGGAACCCATCGATGCCGAAATCCTCGAATCGATGAGCGCGGAGATCGCCGAAATCTACGAACTTGGAGTCGAAATCGGCCTTGTGATCGGCGGTGGAAACATCTTCCGCGGGATACAGGGACTGCGCGGAGCCTCCGTCCAGCGCGCGACCGGGGACTACATGGGAATGATGGCCACCGTCATCAACTCGCTCGCGCTGATGGACACACTTGAGAAAATGGGGGTTGCGGTGCGTGTGATGAGTGCGATCCCGATTGACCGGGTATCCGAGCCCTTCATTCTGCGGCGGGCGGTCAGGCACCTTGAAAAGGGCCGGCTGGTGATCTTCGCGGCAGGAACCGGAAACCCGTATTTTTCGACCGACACTGCGGCGGCGCTGCGCGGCAGCGAGGTGAACGCAAACCTGATCATCAAAGCCACCAAAGTGGATGGAGTCTATGACAAGGATCCGATGAAGCACACGGATGCCCGCAAGTACAACGAGATCTCCTATTATGATGTGATCCGGCAGCGTCTTTCTGTCATGGACACCACGGCGTTCTCACTTTGTATGGATAACAAGATCCCCATCATCGTCTTGAGCCTTCGCGAAAAGGGAAACATGCGCAAGGCAATCGAAGGCCAAATGATCGGAACCATCGTTCACGGCTGAAGGCATTTCGCAGACTTTGCCAGACAGGACTCGCATCATTCATCCCATAATATAAGCCTCCCAAACCCTCACCTACTATGGAAGCAACCAAAGTCGTATCTCAAGTCGAAGCTGACATGAAAAAGGCACTGGAGCATACCGTGCACGAGTATGCCACCTTGCACACCGGCAAAGCGTCCCCTGCCATGGTGGAATCCGTAATGGTGGACGCCTACGGATCGCATGTGCGCATCCGGGATATCGCCGCGATTTCGACGCCTGACTCACGGTTGATCGTGATTCAGCCCTGGGACAAGACCGTGCTCAAGCCGATTGAGCAGGCCATCCTGTTGGCCAACATCGGACTCCATCCCTCCGTGGAAGGAGTGAGCATCCGCATTCCGGTGCCCGAGCTCAGCCGCGAACGGCGTGAAGACCTCATCAAGGTGGCGCACAAAATGACCGAAGACGGCAGGATCGCGATTCGCGCCGCGCGCCAACGCGGAATGGATGCGATCAAGTCCCTGCAGAAGTCAGGAGCCGTCTCCGAAGACGATCAAAAGCGCCACGAAAAAGAGATCCAGAAGAAGACGGATCACTACAACCAGGAGATCGGAAAGCTCCTCGAAGCGAAAGAGAAGGAACTCAAGCAAATCTGATCCAGCTCCTGAGCCTATAGACACAGCCGGATATCGAAGGTTTGGCCGATCACATGGCGAAACCGCCCGGTGGTTCATTCACACGCCCACATTTTCAGTATTCATCATCCATGGGACAACGAACACCTGCACATCCCGTCGTCAAAAATCTGGTGGTCAAACTTGGCACCGGTATTCTCACTTCGGGGATAGGGAAACTCAGCCCTGAAATCATTCAGGGTATCTGCGCTCAGATCAAGCAACTGAGGGATCGGGGCACCAACGTCACCATCGTCAGCTCTGGCGCAGTGGGACTCGGGATGGGAAGACTGGGATACCAGCGGAGACCAACCGACCTTCCGACGCTTCAGGCGTGTGCGGCAGTTGGGCAGAGCATCCTGATTGAAACTTGGCAGAAGGCCTTTGAGCCACATGGCCTCAACGTCGGCCAAATGCTGCTCACCCGCGATGACCTCAACGTGAAGCGGCGCCACATAGCGGTCCGGGACACGCTGCTGAGGCTGGCTCAGGAAAATGTGATCCCGATCATCAATGAGAATGACTGCATCAGCGTGGACGAACTGAAGTTCGGCGACAACGATGTCCTGAGCGCTCTGGTGGCAAGCCTGATCAAGGCCGACCTGCTGGTGATCCTATCCACCATTGAAGGGCTGTTGGACCTCAAGCACAACCTGCTGATCCGTGTGGTTGAGAACATCAACCAGGACGTTCTCGGCCTGGCCGAGGGCACGACAAGCCCGACGGCAGTCGGCGGAATGATCTCGAAACTCGAAGCCGCCCGCATCGCGACCAAATCCAAGTGCGGAATGGTCATCGCCAAAGGCAGCGAGCCCAACATCCTCCTGCGGATATTCGACGGGGAGGCGGTCGGAACCTTCTTTGTGCCGCAGCGCACCAACCTGCGCTCACACAAGCGTTGGCTGGCCTTCTTCAACAAGACCTGCGGCACCGTAACGGTGGACGAAGGCGCCCAGGACGCGCTCCTCGGCAAAGGGAAAAGCCTATTGGCCAAAGGGATCGTGTCTGTCTCAGGGACCTTTGGGCCGGGCTCAATCGTGAGCATCAAGGGATCGGACAAGGGAGATGTGGCGCGTGGACTAACGGGATTCAGCTCGATCGAGATTGACCAGATAAAAGGGATGACTTCGGAAGAGATCCGGCAGATATTCCCCAATCGCAAACACATCGAAGTGGTGCACCGGGACTCGATGGTTCTCATACGCTAAACTGATGTCCCAACACGCCAACGCAGTTCCACCCAACCGATTCTATCAGGCATTTGACACGGAGCGGATCGCTGAAAAGCGTGATCCTGACCGGGTTCGCAGTCCATTTGAAGTGGACCGGGACCGGATTGTGTATTCCCACGCCTTCCGGCGACTGCAATCGAAGACGCAGGTATTCCAGTCGGGCGAGTTTGATTTCTACCGGACCCGATTAACCCACTCCATCGAGGTATCGCAAATCGGGCGATCGATCGTAAACCTGCTCAATATCGAGTCCCCGCTGCTCGGACCCGACTTCCGGATTGACTCCGATCTTGTGGAAGCCGTGGGGCTTGCCCACGACCTTGGGCACCCACCCTTCGGCCATTTGGGGGAGCGCCGCCTCAATGAATTGATGGGGGAACACGGCGGGTTTGAGGGAAACGCCCAGAACCTCCGCATCCTCACCCGGCTGTTCTACAGCAGCACCCATTCGGGATCTTCGGCGAACATCCGCTCGATGAACCCTACGCGAGCATTGGTGGACGGACTGCTGAAATACAAGATGCCGTTCTCGTGGGCCTACCGCCCCGGAGACGGTTCTCATCCGCCGGTTTATCCCGCCAACCATTTTGTCTACGATTCCGACAACGGAACGGTATCGGCCGTCATCGGACGCGAACTCGAGTCCCTCCGGCCGGCTGATGCAAAGGATTTGGATAGGGTCAACCGGATGCGCAGCATCGAATGCCAGATCATGGATTGGGCGGACGATACGGCCTACTCGATCAACGACATCCTTGACGGCATCCAGGCTGGATACATCCATCGCGACAGCATCGAACGCTGGGCCGGAAACACCTCGCTTGCACCGGCCGAAACCAAAATGGTATCCGTGCTTCAGGATGTGATTGCGAATGCCGGTTACGAGTATTTCCTGAACCGCAAAATCGGCGACTTCATCCATGCAGTGAAGCTCGTGCCCGCGGAACCTCCTTTTGCCACGAGCAGCAACCGTTACCGTTTCAGGCTCGAAATCGATCCGGAATGCGAGGCGGAATCCAGACTCTACAAGCAAATCGCGAATGAGCTGATCTTCCAATCCACCCAGATTCAAAGGATCGAATTCAAGGGATCTCACATCCTGACACAGCTTTTTGAGGCTCTGGTCGAGCACTACGGTCCAAACCGGAGCAATCGCCCGCTGAATATTCTGCCGGAGGCGCAGGCTCACCACATCCGCGCGGCCACCACCCCGGCCGAAGTGTATCGCAGTATTTGCGACACGCTCTCGCTGATGACCGATTCACAAGCCATCCGCCTCTACAAACAGCTATACTCACCCGGGTTCGGATCCATAATCGATCTGGCCTGAAAACACATCATCCGAGTCCCGCCATGAATCAGTTCCTGCAAGGCATGCACCCCTTCCAGAAGCGCTTGTTGACATCCGCGATTGCGCTGTTGTCCGGAGTGGTCATTCTGACGATTCTGTTTGGAGTTTTCCTCCTGTTACGTGCATTCACCGCAACATTCTCGAGCGTGTTGTGGCCATTGGCGACCGCCGGGATTCTGGCGATGATCCTGCGTCCGGTGGTGCGAAGCCTGCAAACCCGGATCCACCTCAGCCGGACGCAAAGTATCGCTGTGCTCTACCTGTTGGTCATCACGGTGCTCTCGGTGATCCTTGCGCTGGTGATCCCGGTATTGTTCGACCAGACCGTATCCTTTGCCAAACGCATACCGGGCATATGGGCCAACTTGAGGGGAGCGTTCTCGGACCGGTTCCCGGCCGTGATCGAATTGATCACCGGATACATCGGCGAGGAGCGCATGCTGCGCTATCAGGAAGCCCTCACCTCCCAACTCGACGAACTCACCTCGATGCTCCTGCCGGCGACCAAGGACCTATTCCAGCGCCTTTCGGGAATCATTGGGCTCGCCACGGGCCTTGCGATTGTGCCGGTTTATCTGTTCTTTTTTTTGCAGTCCACCCGCGACCTGTCCGCTGACATCAAGGAGCAACTGTCATTTGTGAAAGAAGAATGGCGGGATGACCTCGTATTCCTCATTCGCGAGTTCGCGGCAAGCATGGTGGCCTTTTTCCGCGGACAAATGCTGATCTGCATGATCATGGGCATCCTCTTTGCGATCGGGTTCACGATCAGCGGAGTCAATTTCGGAATTGGTCTCGGATTGCTCATCGGAGCGACCAACCTGATCCCCTACCTCGGAACCATCATCGGCCTGAGCACGGTGCTTCCGATCGCCTATTTCCAGCCGGACGGCGGATGGGTAACCGTGCTGATGGCACTCGGGGTATTCGGGATTGTGCAGGTTCTGGAAGGATATGTGCTCACACCCAAGATCATGGGGAAACAAACCGGGCTGCATCCTTTGACGATCATCATCGCGATCTTCTTCTGGGGCGTCGCACTGGATGGACTCCTCGGCATGGTTATGGCCATCCCGCTCACCGCTTTCTTCGTTGTGGTGTGGCGCCTCGCAAAACAGAAGTACCTGGAGCGGTTCACCTCGAATGAGGATCAATCTGTTTCTTCGACAGACGATCCATCACCCAACCCAAAGCGAAAGAAAGCGCCCAAACCTGCATGAGCAGGGTTGATGGATACATGTAGCGGAAGTCGCGGGCGGGTGAAGATACGAAGAACGTTGCGGCATAGCCGAGCGGGAGCAGAACAAGAAACAAAAGGGAAAGGAGTTGAATCACCTCGCCGGATCCGGCTTTCCACGTCCATCCGCACTCCCGCACACTGGCACGCAGGCTCCGGATCAACCCAGCAATAAGCGACCCACCTGCCAAAAGGTTCAAGCCCACCCAAACCGCATGGACACCTCCGAACCAGCGAAGTGGAGATTCGCTGACGCGGAATGACAGGTCACTCATCCACTTCCGGAACGGCTTCGTGGCCCAACGCTCATGGATTCCCAGGTTATTCGAATCAATGGTCCGGTGATGCCAATAGTGGGTATACTGAATGCCGAACAATCGACAATGCTTTGCATCAGGGCGAAACAACCCAACCACCGGCATCCCATCAGCCATGGATTTATACCCGGTTCACGAAGGTCCCGGACCATTCGCAGAGCGATCCCGCCCACCCAAACAAACAATATCGCGGTCCAGGTGTCCTTCCAGAGCGTGTTCAAATACCAGGGCAGAGGCGAAAGCGGAGTGCACAACAGGAGCGCAAGCAGGCAGGCAAGCCACGGCCTCCACTCTTTTTCGATATTTGGGAGCCAATCCAGAACGCGCATGGCAGTGTATTGGACACTGAGCAGACCCACCAATGCCTGAACAAAAATCAGGTCCCGGATGGTGAGTCCGATTTTGAGCCATGCCTGCAAAAACAAAGCCATGGCCACCGGATGCTGATCCCAGAATTGACCGATCTGCGCCTGTGAGATCTGGTCAATCGAATCGGGAGAGTAGAAACCGGGATCAAATAGCACCCGAAAGAAAAATGCCACGCAGCCCAATAACCCGGCGGACGGACCGAGAAGCATCACCAAGCCTAAAAGGATGAGTGCCCGCCCATGCTGCTCAAGGACCGCGGAAAGCGAATCCCGGAACCCGGAACCGGTGAGGACCACGTTCAAAGGAGGTTCGAGTGCAAGCGCATGCCACGGATCCGCGATTTCCGACACTCCGCCTCCTATGATCCTGCCATCATCAACGCGCCATCCACTATTATGGGAAAACCATGCTGACGCGTCGAAAGACTGGTCTGACGCTCCGGATGCCCGGGTGATCTCCATGGATGAGAGTTCATAGGGGGATGCGTTGTCGACCGGATCAATCCTGAAACCTTTGTAGACCCCCGGTTCGAGGAGGATGACGATGTTCTGCCGTTCATTTGCGGGAATGCGACGGCGAACCGAGTCCTCTTCACGGAATCCATGGCCACGGTCAAAAAACACCTGGACCGATCCCGCCTGGGATGCGGACACATAAAAGCGAAAGAAACGCATGCCCTCCCTTTTGAGAACCCCGGATTCAAACCAGAGCACAGCGGCAAACACCAGCATCCACATCGCCAGTGCTATGATCCATCGTTTCCCTTTCATCACCCCAAAGGAATGAAGTTCATACGCAAAACCACAATTCGAAAATCAAGCGCGGGCAGGAATATCGTGCGCACAATCGAAATGGGAACATGGAATGCGCAACAGAAGGGAGATGCCAAATATCTGGCCGATGATCGCAATGCGGACAAGATGAAGAACAACGTTGCCAAATCCTCGAGTTTGGCTCAACACTGTGGCCATGAATTTCTGTATCCTTCCCGCAGGCGCATGGGGCACGGCCATGGCGATCCACCTTAACCGGCTTGGACACACGGTAACCCTGCTTCCCCGCACACAGGAAGAAGCCTTCGAGATGACCACCCACCGGGAGAACAAGCAGTTTTTCCCGGGACACCATTTGGACGACTCGATTCAGATCGGCATGGAATACAAGCCGGCACTGATGGAAGCGGAGGTGCTCATTCTGGCCTGTCCTTCGAAGTTTCTGAGGTCGGTCTGTGGAGAGCTCCGGCCGTTTCTGACGAAAGAAAACGCACGGGCGTTGAAGCTCATCATCGTGCTTTGCAAAGGTCTTGAGCCCAAGACAAATGAACTCCCGCTCACCGCACTGCGGCAGGAATTACCGGATATCGCGGGCGGCCTGCTTTCCGGGCCAAGCTTCGCATCGCAGGTAGCGCTTGGGCAACCGACTGCAATGGTATTCGGGAACAATCTGGATGCGGCGACTTCAGCTCAGATCCAGGAGGCCATCAGCGGCAACCGGATCCGGATCTACACAACCGATGACGTGGATGGAGTCGGACTTGGAGGATGCCTCAAAAACGTGTACGCAATCGCGGCTGGAATCTGCGATGGACTCGGGTTCAAGGACAATGCCAAGGCCGCCCTGCTCACACGCTCACTGGCGGAAATGGTCAGAATCGGACGGGCGCTGGGCGGAAAAATGGAAACCTTCTATGGACTGAGTGGCTTCGGTGACCTCGTGCTAACCTGCAATGGGCAGGAAAGCCGGAATCGCACCTTCGGGGAGCTCTTCGCACAAGGTGAGAGCATTCGCAGCCTCATTGAAGAAAAAGGGATGACCGTGGAAGGCTACTGGACCTGCCGCAGCTTTCACCAGCTTTGCAAGGAAAAGGGTATCGACGCCCCGATTCTCGATCAGCTTTATGGGATACTTTATGAGAGTCAGAGTGCTCAAAACGCCCTGGTCGCCCTGATGAGCCGGGACCTCAAAAACGAACGTTTCTAGCATAGATCCGGTCGGATAGAAAACCGGCACGCGGACAACAAAGCTGGGCAGATCCGCTGATTTGAAGGATCTTTCCTGCGGGATTCCGGCATTATCCGCACATCAATCCGCTCCGGCACGATGATTGCTGGCATGCGAGCTCAACGCACCCATGAATTCCATTTCAATGGGGCTTGCCTCATGCGGTTGAGTGAATCACGATCTTTGAACATCAACCATCCATCATCCCATGCACCTTCTCAGCATCATCCTGATCACCAGTCTGGGATCGACATTCGCATCCAACATGAATCCGACTCCTTCCGCACCCGCCGAAGCTGATCCCTACATTTGGCTCGAAGAAGTAGACAGCGTGCCCGCCATGGCGTGGGTCCGGGCCTGCAATGCTGCATCGCAGACCGAGATCGCTTCCTCCCCTGAGTTCCGCCGGCTGCGCGATCGCATCCAGGAAAGCCTCGATTCGGACGATCGCATCCCATACATCTCAAAAAGGGGCGACCTCTACTACAATTTCTGGAGGGATGCCGCCAATCCGAGGGGGCTTTTCCGGCGAACCACGTTGGAGTCTTATCGCACGGAAAACCCGGAATGGGACATCCTGCTCGATATCGACGCGCTCAATGAAGCCGAAAATGAGACCTGGGTCTGGAAGGGAGTTGATTACTTGAAAGCAGGAGGCTACCGGCATGCGATGCTCCGGCTCTCAAGAGGCGGATCGGATGCGGTGGTGGTGCGTGAGTTTGACCTGGAGACCCGCCGGTTTGTGGAAAACGGTTTCTTCCTTCCGGAAGCCAAAGGCGACACGGCCTGGATTGATAAGGACACGCTCTATGTCACGACTGATTTTGGACCGGGAAGTATGACCACGTCAGGCTATCCCCGCATCGTCAAGCGCTGGACAAGGGGAACCCCCTTGAAGGACGCAACTGTCGTCTTTGAAGGACAATCGGACGATGTGGGCGTGAGCGCGGGGGTTGACGATACTCCAGGGTTTGAACGCCATTTTGTGGTAAGGCGCCCGACCTTCTACACATCGGAAACTTATATCATCACCACCGAAGGCGAGTTGCAGAAGATCGACGTGCCAGCGGATGCGGAAGTCAGTTTTCACCGCGAATGGTTGCTGGTTACGCTCAGGTCCGCATGGGACGCAGATGGCGTCACCTATCCCGAAGGAGCATTACTGGCGATCGATTTCGATGCTTTCATGAAGGGCAACCGGGAGTTTGCCGTCTTGTTTGAACCAACTCCAACCGCCTCTCTCGCAGAGATCAGTTGGACGCGCAACCATCTATTGGTCAACGTCATGGAAGATGTGCAGTCGCACATTCTCACCTTGACTCCGACAGAAGCTGGAAAATGGGACAGGCAACCCCTCACGGGCGCTCCTGATAACGCTACCATCAGTGTCTGGGGGGAAGATGAGCAGGACGGAGATGCCTACTTTATGTCCGTAACTGGATTTCTCACTCCAAGCACATTGGCAAGAGGCACATTCGGAGCGGAACCGGAAGCGCTGAAATCGACGCCTTCTTTCTTCAAGACCGAAGGGCTTTCGGTCAGCCAGCATTTTGCGGTCAGCAAGGATGGCACCCGGATTCCTTATTTTCAGGTATCCGGACCACAGGTGGAAGGAAAACCGCGACCTACCCTACTCTACGGTTATGGAGGATTTGAGGTGCCGATGCAGCCTTACTACAGCCCATCGCTGGGACTCGCATGGCTGGAGCAAGGTGGCGTGTATGTCCTTGCGAATATTCGTGGAGGAGGAGAATACGGCCCATCGTGGCATCAGGCCGCACTGCGGGAAAACCGCTACCGTGCCTTTGAAGATTTCGCGGCGGTGGCGCGCGACCTGTTCGAGCGCGGGATCACCCAACCCGAGCTGCTGGGAGCTCTGGGAGGAAGCAATGGCGGGCTGCTCGTGGGCAATATGATCACGCTCTACCCGGAGTTGTTCAGGGCAGTCGTATGTCAGGTTCCGCTGCTGGACATGCAACGCTACCACCTGTTGCTGGCCGGGGCCTCATGGAAAGCCGAATACGGTGATCCCGACAATCCGGATGACTGGGCGTCCATGAAGGGCTTCTCGCCTTACCATAATCTGCGGCCCAACACCCGTTACCCGGCGGTCCTCTTTGCCACATCCACGCGGGATGACCGGGTTCATCCTGCCCACGCCCGCAAGATGATGGCGCGCATGCAGGAACTCGGCGCCAACGTGCGCTACTACGAAAACATAGAAGGCGGCCACGGAGGAGCCGCCGATAACCGCCAGGCCGCCCACCTCTCCGCCTTGGGTTACATGTTCCTGCAACAGCAACTCAGGCTTCCCGCTGATCTGCCCTGAACCGGGATTGCCCATCCAAACGCGATCCGCCACGAATTATCCCTTTTGATATTATTACCATGAATCCACCGATGAACGAGGCATTCAACGTCAAGCGTCTGGGGAAATGTTCCATTCCCTCACCGCTCAAGCTCTCCAGCGTCAAGGATGACGGAGTCTTCGATTTTGTCGAAGACGATGACCGTGTCCTGTTCGATAACTCGCTGAAAGCTGCCAAGCAGACGATTCTCACGGGGATCGAGCCGCTGTCTTTTGAAAAGGCAGGCCCGAAGTCGAAAATCTACTTTGAACCCGCCAAAACCCGGGTGGCCATTGTGACCTGCGGAGGGCTGTGCCCGGGGCTGAACAACGTGATCCGGGGATTGGTCAATCACCTCTTCCATCGCTATGGAGTCCGGACCGTGTATGGCTTCCAGTATGGCTACGCCGGATTAATCCCGGCAAGTAATCTGCCCTACATCGAACTCAATCCAGACATCGTCGACGACATCCACAAGGATGGTGGAACCATGCTCGGATCCTCACGGGGCAATCAGCCAACGGAGGAGATCGTCGACACCCTGGAGCGGATGAACATTAACATCCTCTTCACCATCGGTGGAGACGGCACCCTCCGTGGAGCTCATGACATCCATGAGGAGATTACCCGGCGCAACCTCAAGATTGCGGTTGCAGGAATCCCCAAGACCATCGACAACGACATCAACTATATCGACCGCACCTTCGGATTTGAGACTTCCGTGGCGGTGGCAATGGAGATCCTCAAAGACGCGCACTACGAGGCGAAGGGAGCCTACAACGGCATCGCCATCGTCAAACTGATGGGGCGCGACTCGGGTTTCATCGCCGCAAATGCGGCACTCGCGAGCCCGGATGTCAATTTCGTGATCATCCCGGAAATGGACTTTGACCTGCACGGACCAAAGGGTTTCCTCACCGTGCTCAAAAAACGCCTGACCAACAAACAACATGCGTTGATCGCTATCGCGGAAGGCGCCGGGCAGTATTTCTTCAACCAAAACGGCAAGACCCGGGACGCGTCCGGCAACCTCAAGCATGACGATATCGGGCTCTACATCCGGGACAAGATCCGGGAGGAATTCAACAAGGATGGATTTCCCTTCTCGCTGAAATACATCGATCCCAGCTATATACTGCGCAGCGTTCCGGCTAACGCCAATGACAGCAAGTTCTGCTTCCAGCTGGCCCAGAATGCCGTCCATGCCGCCATGGCAGGCCGGACGGATTTTGTAGCCGCCTCTTGGGACAATTCCTTCACACTGCTGCCGATTCCATTGGCCACAGGGGAACGCAAGAAGGTCAATCCAGAGGGAGTCCTGTGGTGGAGTGTGCTCGAAGCCACCCGTCAGCCGATCTCGATGAAAAATGATCCGGACAACGCCGGAGAATAGTATCGAAGGAACAACCCGAAAGCTCGAGATTCATCCTCATCCGGACATGCAATCGGAAGACTCCAGCGCATCCGCCTCGGACAGCATGCGGCACGGCGGCATAGCCACGTCGGAGCCGGAATCGGCCGGCAATAAAACGCCCGGGCAATCGGATTGTGCCCATGTGCCCATTCAGCCTGCGGCGCTCTTCGTGCTAACCTTCGCGTGCGGCTTCGGGCTGGGGAAGTTGGCATCGCTCGAGTTCCTTTCCGGATCCTTGATCAGGAATACCGGCTACGTCGCGGTGGCCTCCGGGATGATGCTTTCGGCATGGGCGATCCTCTGCATGAAAGCGGCCGGCACCACGGTCAAACCTGGTGCACCGGTGACCGCATTTGTCTGCCAGGGACCCTACCGGATCTCGCGGAATCCGATGTATCTTGCACTGCTTGCGATCCATCTCGGTTTGGGTCTGATTCTTGGCAATTGGGGCGTCTTGCTGACCACCGGAATCCTTGGAGCATTACTGGACCGACTCTCGATTCGTCCGGAGGAGCATCTTCTGAGCCAGCGCTTCGGGATCCAATACAGCGCTTACTGCGGAAAAGTGCGACGCTGGATCTAAGCTGCTTTGACCATGATTCCTGCCCTATCCAACGCCAATCTCACGCGGCTGCATCCGGATCTACCGAAGGTTCTGGAGTGCATCGATGCGGCTGGCGGGCGCCCCTACCTCGTGGGGGGCTCGGTCCGGGACGCACTGATGGGCACAGATCCTGAAGATCTCGACATTGAAGTGTTCGGTGCTCCGATGGAGAAGCTTGAACAGGAATTGATCCGCCTCTTCAAAGTCCATTGGGTCGGGAAATCTTTCGGCGTCCTTAAGGTCGGGGGCCACCCATTCGACATCTCGGTTCCACGTGAAGAAACCGTGACAGGTCCCGGCCATCGCGACTTCGACATCCGCTGCGACCCAGATCTGCCCCTGGAAAAGGCCGCAGCACGGCGCGATTTCACGATCAACGCGATCTATTGGGATCTTCAGGAGGAAGCCCTGGCGGACCCCCATGGAGGACTCGAAGACATCCGCAGACGCACACTGCGGCACACCTCCGACAAATTTGCTGAGGATTCACTTCGGGTCTTCCGCGCCATGCAATTCGCGGCAAGATTCGGATTTGAGGTGCATCCGTCGACGGTTGCACTCTCGGCATCGATGAGTCCGGACAACCTTCCACGCGAGCGTGTGTTCGGCGAGTTCCGCAAGCTCATCCTCAAAGGCATCCGGCCCTCGATCGGGCTCAATTTTCTGCGCGATTGCGGATGGATCCGTGTTTTCCCGGAACTTATAGCCCTCATCGGATGTGATCAGGATCCTCACTGGCACCCCGAAGGAGATGTTTGGAACCACACCCTCCTCTGCATGGACGCATTCGCCGACGCCCGCACAGGAGATCCCGCTGAGGATCTTATTGTCGGACTCGCGGTCCTATGCCACGACATGGGCAAACCCGTGACATCTGTCGACGATGACGGCCGCATCCGTTCACCCGGTCATGCGGAGGCCGGTGTTCCAGCCACGCTTTCCTTTCTTTCCAGACTGACGGAAGAAACGGTTCTGCTCGAAGCAATCCCGCCGCTCGTGGCTGCACACATGCGCCCCGCTGCCTTATACCGGGACAAGTCGAGCGATGCGGCAATCCGGCGTCTTGCACTGCAGGTTGGTCGCATGGATCGATTGCTGAGGGTTTGTCAGGCAGACCGCAGAGGCCGGACCGGGGCAGTCGCAAGCGAAGCGTTCCCGGAAGGGGATTGGATCACCGGGAGACTGAGTAACCTTGGGCTCGAGAAGCAAAAACCCCGACCCATCGTTCAGGGGCGCGACCTCATCCAAATGGGACTCTCCCCCAGCCCGGCCTTTTCTCCATTGTTGGATGACTGTTTCCAAGCCCAGCTCGACGGAGTATTCGAAGACCATCCGGGCGGATTGAAATTCCTCCAGACTCTCCTCAGCAATAAAGGACTGCTCCCAAAAACGGGGGCATAAGCGCTCAGCGAACTCCCAAAGGAAGCGCTCAGCGGCTGTTCAGAACAATCGAAAATGGAATATACAACTGGACCTTGCGCTCCCCGGATTGACGCGCCCTGACTGATCCGGTGATACCTTCAATGGAAACTTCGTATCCATCACCAAGGGCCTTGTTGGTTTCCTCAAGATACACCCGGATGGCCTCGAGAATCGGCAACCTGAACTCCTCAGGATTTCCGATACCGAGACCTGTATTGACCACGTGCACACTGGCCTTTTTCGGCAATTTAAGCTTGGAAACAATCTGCCTCGCCTTCCGGGCAACATGCACAAGATCGGTTTCCGCCTTGAGAGGCACAACAATGGACATTGATCCTTCCACGTTAGGATTATCAACAGACGACGAAAACGAGTATTTCGAATACGAGTGGGAAAACTCAAAGGCACGATTCACACGCAGATCAAATTTCGCTTCGGCGCACGCTGCCATAAGCGCATCTCTTACCAATTGAATATCCTGAAGCTTATCATCCAGAGAATCACTTTCAGAACGGATGTTTAGATCAAAGACCATACAAGTGGCGTCTGTTTCGACGAAAACGGGAAACGCCTCAACATTTGAGTTCACCGTGTAGATCCGGGAATCCGATTTTCCCGATGCTGAAACTGACAAACAAAACAACAACGACAAAATGAGGCACTTCATAGTGGAGAACAGGTTCAAATGAAAACAATGGTTTAGATCCATACGATCCGAAGAAGCACAAGTCAATCCACGTCAACTCCCGGCAAGACAATCGCGGTGTTGCTCATAGATCTCCTCCGAGGAAAAGGACGTAGAATTGATATTCACAACGAATCTCCCCCTACTCTTCTTCCCATCCAGTGAGTCCGCTTCCAGTGGGTGTGGCTGAAGCCATACCCTGGCTTCCTTGCTCAGCCAACCGTTCAAGCACACGCGGATGAGCGAGGACGCTCATCCCTACCCGCAACAGCCACTCTCGCCCGACCGGGGTCTCTCAACGTCCCAAAAATCCTCCTCAACCCCTGAAATCCCCGTACCGGGTAAGGCGAGGTGTCCTCACCGAGCCGCTCTTGACTTTTCCATTCGTGGTTATCGTATCCCAACATACGCCCTGTGTATTTGGTGATCACGCAGTCCTTGCCCTCAGGCGAATCGGGACTCCTCATATTCCAGCAAGCGCTCGCCCAGGCAACACCGGCTCATAATGTGATACATACTATCCCTGCCGTGAAAAATCATGCGCTTTCTTTTGATACCAAAAACTCCTTTATCCTATGATCGAAACCTATGGCAAAATGAAACATATTACAATAAATGCTCTGTGTATTTAGATAGCACTTGGGTGCATGCC
>JAPXRV010000043.1:0-26501 GCA_033813415.1 Opitutales bacterium
GGATGGCACGCTCCCTACACTCTGCGGCTCTTCTGACCGTGGTTGCGGGTCTCTGTGCATGTGCCGGTCTTCAGGCAACTCCAGAAAGAAGTCCGAGAATTCCCTGGAGATCGGGAGAACGCATGGTCTACGAGTCCCTGAACCGGGATGAAACCCGGACGCTGGGATACCTTGCCTTGTCGATCCATGCTTCACGAGCCGATAACGAACCCACGTGGAAGATTGAAAGCCGCGATTCCCGCGATTCGACCGCCTACGCCATGGTGGAGGTCGATGCCGAATCCTTCCTGCCGATACACAGCCTGTTTCGAAAAGATGGCCTGGGCGAAATCGAAGCACAATATCAGGAGGAGGGAGTATCGGTCTCCCATCGCCTGAGGCAAGATGGCTCCAAACTCAAACAGAGGGACCGGACATACGAAATCTACCAGAGCTGTTACCTGATGCGACGGTTTCCCGTCCAAAACGGATATCAGGAGCCGGTCTATCTCGTAGATTCCACCCGACCGGCGAAACAGATTCCGGCGCTGATGCGCATCACTGAAATCAAAACGCTTTCCACCATCCATGGGGATCAACTCTGTTACAAGGTCACCACACTTGTCGGCGAAAGCCGCATGCATTTCTGGATCGGGATCGACGAAAAAAGGTGGATCTACCGTATCGAGAATGAAGGGATCGGAGTTATGCGCCTGATCAATGCGATTCCAGAAGCATCCACCGTTTCCCCTTACTTTGAAGGGGGTTCACCGGAAGCCCCCTTTCGCCTGACGCTTCCGGCGGACTGGCTCGCGTTTCCGGTGCCGGATTCATCAGGGAAAGTAAAAGGAGAACAGATCACAATTTTGCCATCCGGCGGGATCGGATCACTGACATTGAGCCGCCATCCGAAAATGGTGACGCTGGATCAGGTCTACAATGGCTCAATCAATTGGTTGAAGGAAAACCGGAAACATTTCTCGTTGGATCCTTCGTCAGTGACCGAAATTCGCTCAGAGCACTCCAATGGGCGTTCATTCACCGGCACCTATCAGGAAAGCCGCAACAGCATGTCCCTGTTTCACGCACTGGTGGAACAAGGCGAGCATCTCTACATCTTCACTGCCCACTCTCCATCCAGTGGTTTCCTGGAGATGGAGGAATCCCTCCACAAGATTGTTGAATCCCTGCAGTCAGTCGAACGCTAACCGGTTTTTCCGGACGACCACAAGCATCCTCAAAATGTGGGGATGGATGGTCCTCCTTTGCCTCCTACCCATCCGTCTCGTCGCTCAGTCAGTCAATCCCGAGCAAGGGACTCCGGACTGGGTATTGACCCTCGAGAAAGCCATTTTTCATGAGGAGATAAAGGGCGATATCGCTGCCGCATCCACACTTTACACAACCATCCATTGCAATCCCGCAGTCCCTGGTCCGGTAGCTGTCGAAGCCCTTTGTCGCGACATCATCTGTCACTTGATGCTCCATAGCGAAAAAGAGGCTCACGCACTCTTCAAAACGCTTAAGACCCGCTTTCCCGAAGAAGAAGAGTGGGTTCAATACACCTCCCAACAGGTCCCCGATTCCTTTTTGCGGAAGCCGGTTCTTTGGGAGGACCATGCGTTTGCCCAGTATGAATGGAGACAGACAAGCGACAACTCATGGGCCGGGCATTCAGCGATCGAAACGCGCAGGATTCCCGACGGCGACACCTCCTGCTGGAGGCTTTCCGTGCGCTCCATCCACCCGGAAGGATACCGGATCATCCGCGTCGACTTCGATCCGGTCACGCTCGAACCCGTATACAGTCAAACCAGGACCCGCGCATGGCTGCCTTTTGAAAAAGCTCTCGTCCCTCAGCTCGCATCGGACAACTTGACCGCGTATCCGGGAGATACCGAAACGATAGGATTCCTCTTGCGTCACTACCCACTGTCCCTTGGTCAGCAAATAGACACCGATTTATTCGACCCGTCCGAAGGGGTGTCGACCCGGGAAAACCTCGAAGTGCCGTCCATCGAACTGGTCGACACCGCAGGCACCGGCCGCATCGCCGCGTTTCGCGTGGATGTCCTGAATGCCAAAACACCCAGGCGATTCTGGATCGAACAAGCCGGGCCTTTCAGGCTCATTCAAGCGGAAGATGGAGACATCCTTGGTCGATTGCATACCCAACGGGAGATCCAATCCGACACGTGGATCCAATCCGAATGCGGATCCCTTGTCGTCGAGCATCCATCCGCTTGGGTCGCCGCAACCGGGCCGGAAAAAGAGGACGATGGGCAACCGCCAGTCATCCTGATGGTGCCGGACCTCAAGGCACGTATTTGGATCATCAGTCCCTCTGATCTCCCCGAATCCGGCAACACAGGAGTCCCGGAGTCGATAAATCAGCTGATCGTCGGCAACGGCTACGAGCTTGAATCCCGGGCAACGGACCCGGACATCCCAAACAACCCGTCAGTCCAATACTTTACGGGTCGGGATGATTCCGGAAACCGCTTCTATGTGGGCCTCAGCTCCCGACACGGATCCGGAATCCTGCTGATCGCAGCCACAACCGGATCTTACTTCGACAAGATCCGATCCTCTCTGGATCGCATCATCCAGTCAGTGCATACAAATCAGCCTCAATGACGGGTATGAACTGGCGCCACATCAAACGGTCCAATGCAGCCGGCTCCCGCATCACACTGATGCTACTCGTCTTGTCGGTCACCCTTCCCGCTCTCTGCGTGGTATGGCTGCTGATCCGCACATCCGAAAACGAGGAACTCGCCTACAAACAAGCATTGAAAGAAAGTGAAGCCCGCGAGTTGGCGCTTCTGTCGGGGCAGCTCACCCTGTTGGCAAACGCCAGACTGCAAGCCATTCGTCAGCACTTCGATACGCCTGGATCGACGCTCTCCGGCATGCTCGATGCGGGGATCGCGGACGCCGTGACCCTCTATTCCCCGAAACCTCATCTGCCGGACAACGGTGACATCCCAAAATCAAGAGCGATGAGCAGAGACCTCCGTTACCTATTCCAGACTTTCGGCTCCGGGATCGCATTCAATCATATCGTCGATTGGTGGAAGAACGGCGCACTTCAGAATCTTACACAGCAAGGATACCGACCCATTGAGCCGGCATTCCTCCTCCTGGCGCTTGAATACGGAACCCCGGATCATCCAGCCTATGCCGAAGTCGAGTCCGCCCTGATAGAATGGATCAACCGGATTCATTCTCCCATGCCACCAGGCCAACTGGTGTTTGTGCTCTCGGAGCTCCTCCGCCATAGCCCGGGACACGAGGGACTCCAGCCGCTCTTCGACTCAGCCTCCCTCGCGCATGAATGGACCTCGACGATCACGGAAAATCTCCCGACTCTGTGGTCCGGATTTCGCATCATGGGCGATATGGCTGTCGTGTCACTCGATCCCGGCCACACGGTCGCCCTGATACACTGTGATTCCCTCACCAAACGCATCCGCGATTCGTTGCCCCCCGAAAACAAGCCAACGGGGAGAAGCATCCGGCTGATTCGCCCGGGTGAACCGTCTCTGGATCTTGACGAAAACACCGCTGCCCTGGGTTTTCCATTGGAGGGATGGAGATTGGAACTGATCTCCGATGGTGAAGCATCCATTTTGCCCTCAAACCGGCCGGTTCTACTCTACATCTGGGTCGGAATCTGGGTGATCCTGCTCTCATCCATTCTCGTTTCCCTGGTGATCGCAATGGTTGGAAAACAGGTCAATAAGGCCGCTTTCCGAAACGATCTGGTAGCCACCGTCTCCCACGAGTTGAAAACCCCCATTGCCTCCGTCCGGCTGCTGGTCGATACCCTGTTGTCACAAGAGGTTCCTCCATCACCCGAACAGGTCAAGGACTACCTGACTCTCATCCAAAACGAAAACCATCGACTCGGAGCCCTTGTCGAAAGATTTCTGACATTTTCCAGAATGGAAAGAAACCGGATGGCCTTCGAAGCCCAACCCACTCTCACACGGGAGATGCTCGAAGCCTCGGTCCAGGCATTTCGGGAGCGCTTCACCCAAAACGACTACACGCTCTCGATCGATTGCGCGAATGCGCCATTGTCGGTCTTTGTCGATCGCGCATCCATACTCACCGCTATTGGAAACCTTCTGGAAAACGCCTACAAATACTCCGGACCAGACAAACGGATCGTGCTGAGGGCACTCCCCATACCTCGCTATTGCGTGTTTGAAGTCGAAGATAACGGCCCCGGAATCCCGATAAACGAAAGAAAACGCGTTTTTCAGAAGTTCTACCAACCCGGTCGCAAACTCAATAGCCACAAAGGAGGCGTTGGACTGGGACTTAGTATTGTCACCTTCGTAGCCCGTCGCCATAAAGGAAAAGTCAATCTCATCAGCGAGCAGGGCAACGGTTGTCGTTTCCAGATCCTGATTCCTCATGAAGACCATCCTCATCATTGAAGACGATCCCGCCATCGCCCGCGGGCTCAAAGACAACTTTTCAAATGCCGGTTATCGTGTCCTACACAGCGCGAACGGAGAAGAAGGGCTTAGGCTCGGCTTGGATGAGCCCATCGATCTGATCCTCCTCGACCTGATGCTTCCAGGCATCAATGGCTATGACATCTGCCGATCCATACGGATTGAAAAGAAAGACATACCGATCCTCATGCTCACGGCCAAAGGACAAGAGGAAGATGTCATCCGCGGACTCGAGATGGGGGCGGACGACTACATCATCAAACCGTTCTCGATCCGGGAACTGCTGGTGCGCGTGAAGAATTTCCTGCGGCTTTATGCGGGGCCCGGACAGGAAGTATTCGGCTTCGGAGACTGCCGGCTGGACCTTCGCTCCCACACGTTTTTCAAAAACGGGGTCGAGGTCGATCTCACAAGCAAGGAATTCAGGCTGCTTTCATACTTCATCAGCCGCCCTGGGCGCGCGCTCACCCGCGACCAGATCCTCAATGCGGTATGGGGAAACCAGATCCTGGTCGGTGGACGCTCAGTGGACCGTTGCGTCACCACACTGCGATCCAAGATCGAACCCGACCCGAAAGTTCCCTCTTTCATCCACACCATCCGCGACGTGGGATACCGTTTTGAAATGCCGACCTGAACCGGATGCACCGCAAGGCGCAAGATGCGGTTTGCCAATCGGCGGTTTGTGACTCATCTTCCCCTAACGTATGATCTCCGATCGCCCATACATGCAGAGTGGCTATAGAGGTTCCGGCTCCCGGAAACCCAGGGGACTCATGGCTTGGTTCCTGATCCTTTCTATCGCCTGCTTTCTCATCCAGAACCTGATTCTGCTCTTGGGAGGGCAATACCACTACCAGAGCCTCATCACGCGATGGCTCGCACTCAGTTTCACCTCGATAAGCGAAGGTAAAATCTGGACACTGGTCTCCTACGCATTCCTCCACAGCACCGGAAACTTTTTCCATATCCTGTTTAACCTTCTCATGATCTTTTTCATGGGACGGGAGATTATCCGGCTACATGGAGAAGGTTCGCTGCTCCGGATCATGGCAGCCTCGGTTATCAGCGGCGGACTGCTCTTTGTTTTGGTTCATTGGGGCAGTTCTTTACCCACTATCGGCGCATCTGCCGCAGTCTATGGGGTCCTGGCTCTGTTCTGCATGACCCGGCCAAATGAGCCCATCACCATCTATCTCTATTTCATTCTCCCGATCACCATCAAACCCAAATGGCTACTCTGGATCATGGGAGGCCATGCGTTGTTCGGGACCGTAGCATGGGAGTGGCTGGGATCAGGAAACTCCATCGCCCACTCCGCCCACTTGGGCGGCCTGATTGCTGGCATCGTCTACTACCCGATCCTAACGGGACGGCTCGTGCTTCCAAGTCTCTTTCGGCGCCGTATCCGGGTCACCACAGTTAAACCCGATAGTTCCGGTTTTCCCAAAGTGCCCCGTTCCAAACGTCCACTCGCGGTCGAGTATTCGGTGAACCTGTCCGGACGCGAAGAGCTGCGCAAAGAAGTCGATCGCATCCTCGACAAGATTACTTCCCAGGGCTTCGCATCACTCTCCCAAGCCGAAAAAGACACCCTGGACCGCGCAAGGGATATCCTCGGCAAACCCTAAAAATCCCCTTCGAGTATCCGCCATGGCCTCTTGACAGTGGATTCTTTTTTCATTCATAACATAGCACACCCGAACTACAACATTCGTCCCACGATGGCTCTCCCGCTTTCGTGACGTTTTTTTGTTTTCATATACCATGAACACCCCCCTCCCTGCTCCTGATTCCCCCAAAGATGCACTTGTCAGCTTCGTTCGCGATGCGTTCAAAAACCGCTTCGCCAGCGCTGATCCGGATTTCGTCTCAATCGCTCCCGGCCGCGTCAACATCATTGGAGAACATGTTGACTACAACAAAGGGATCGTCATGCCAGCCGCAATCGAACGCTGGACATTGGCCGCCATTCGCACAAGGCCGGATAGCATCATCCGTATCCACGATGTTCAGTTCAATCTCGAGGCACAATTCGATACCAAAGAGGAAGTTAAACCCGACACCTTGTCATGGTTGAACTACATAAAAGGCGTGGTTGCCGGTTTCATCCGGCGCGGGCATCCGGTTCCGGGATTTGATGCGGTTCTGTATTCCTCAATCCCACATGGAGCAGGGCTTAGCAGCAGCGCAGCCCTCGAGGCGGTGTTTGCACTTGTTGCCAACAAGCTCACCGGAGCCGGTCTTGAACCACTTGAGTTGGCGCTTTTGTGCCAGCAGGCCGAACATGTTTTCGCTGGTGTTCCCTGTGGACTCATGGACCAGATGGCTGTCATCAGCTGCAAAGAAGAACACCTGCTTGAGTTTGATTGCAGGGATCATTCGGTCGAACAGATTCCATTTACGGATCCGAAGCTCGCGATCATGATCATCGACTCCAAGGTCAAACATGAACTTGCGGGTGGAGAATACGCCAAACGGCGACGCAGTTGCGATCTCGCAACATGCATTCTCGGGTTCTCATCTCTGCGGGATGTTCCAATCGACGACTTACCCCGATTGCTTTCCCATTTGGATAGCACGCTGACCAAACGGACCCGACACGTTGTCACCGAAATCGAACGCACCCGAAAGGCGGCATTGCTCCTCAAAGCGGGAGATTTTCCCGGACTGGGTCAATTGCTCAACGAAAGCCACGCTTCCCTCAAGGATGACTACGAAGTGAGTTGCGAGGAAATTGATGCCATCGTGGCAACCGCCCAGGCATTGCCCGGAGTATATGGCTGCCGCATGACAGGTGGCGGTTTTGGAGGATCTGCAATTGCGCTTGTGAGGAAATCCGATGCGAAGGAGATCGCCTCCAAAATCCAGGAAACAATCCAACTCAAACACCATTTCAAACCCGAGATATTCACCACCGTTCCCACCAGCGGCGCCTGTATCGTCTGAGGTATCAACTTTGTTTCAGAAGGATCTCGGCTCCCTTCTGACCAGGCTTGGGAGAGGGGCCTGTGGTGTGGGCAACCGGTCCTGCCAAAGTCGCGGGAACATTCGGGCTCACGGCAGTTTTCCATGTCCCCAGAATGGCGGGTTACATAACTCCCCTTTCTCAGTTTGCCAGATTCCCGCGGAATCGGATCGGATCAAATCGGTGCGGATCTCTTAACGTGCCCTTCAGTTCAGAAATGCAGTTTTGGCATCCCTCATGGGTGATGTCGGATTCGATCATTGCCCCAACCACAAACCAGGCCACTCGAGTGCGCTGTAACCAAACGGATTGCGACGTCCCGCCATTAGGGTTGTTTCATTACTATCGGGTGGAAGGATTGAATCCTACACAACCTCACGGAAACGCCTTCATCCCATCTGGTCTATCCACTGAAAGGACATATCCAAACCCACAGACAAAAGGGAATGCCCGGAGTTGCATCCGGTCAAAGCAAGAAATCTCACAGCATTCAGGCTGCAGGATCAGCCGAACACATCGACTTTCAGATCCCGGACGACCTGCAATTCACCCCACTCCGCCCCTTTCATCGACGCAAAGCGGGCTTTGCGGCTCTCCGGGAAGCACTCCCGATGCTCATCGTAGAGCCCTTTCAGGAAACGCTTGGACCCGATTGCCATTCCATCGCTGAAATAGCGAACCCTTCGGCGCAGCAACTCCGACACCTCCACCTTTCCACCGCTGCGGATCACTGCATCCAGCTTCTCCAGAGGTATTACGCCACGGTCCTTATCCAGTTCGCCTTTCGGTTTAGCTCCTTTCCCAAACAGGCACAGACGATACGCCGCAATCGTTTCGGAAAAGGGACGTCCACCATAAATGAGACAGTATCCCGCCATGGCCGACGCCTTGCCTCCCATCGCGGCGGCATAGCTGCAGAAACGGTAATCCGCCGGATCATCCACCTGCTCAGCGCGAACCGCATTGAGGTCGATGTAGGCCGCAACGGTTGCCATTGCCTGCAGCGAAGGCTCAACCACCAGACTCTTGAAGCGCTCCATCCACAAGGTGCCGCGGTTCCCGTTCTGGTGGTTGTACCAGATCGTGAAGCGCTGTTTGAGCTCGCGCATGAACACCGACACATCTCCCATACGCGCCAGCAATGCATCCCGCGCCTGCTGCGCGATCTCATCGTTCCGTTCCAGCATCTTCTCCAGCCCATCCGGCGTTATCGAATAGGGGGAAATCCGGCAACCCTCATGGAACGCGCGATAACGGCTCAGCAACTCCCCATCGGTCTGCGGCTTCTCATGCCGGACCCGTGCCAGAATATGGAAATGATTCGACATGATTGAGTAGGCCAGGATGTCCACTCCGCAGAACGCCGCCTGCCGCCGCATCATCCCGATGAACATATCCTTTTCCCCATCCTCCAGTAAATGCTCACCCAAACAGCACCGGCTCATCAAATGATAAACGCCATCCCGATTCTGAAACACAATTCGCTTCCTCTTCATGCTCATCCTCCGTTTAAAACCACTCAAACATTCAAAAACTATAATAAAGGCCCTGCGTCTTTATTTGATTGATATAGAAAAGCTCCCCGAAGGGAGCTAGTTTGAAAACCGGATTACTGAGCCGGCGTTTCAGAAGATGGTTTTTCCTCTTTCGCTGGCTTAGGCGCTTTGGCTGGAGGAGTCTTCTTTTTAGGAGATGTCGAAGCTTTGGTTGTCTTTTGGGGAGCCGACGCAGCCTTTGCTTTGGTGTCCGGCTTCTTCTTATCAGTTGGCTTGGCAGAGCTTTTTTCCGCCACTTTCTCGACAACCTCAACCGCTTCCACCACAACCGATTCGCTCCGCCCGCTCATTTCGCCGGCATCTTCCGAATCGAAGACTTCATCTGAATCCTCCGGTCCATAAACCAACATGGACACATCGCTGGCAATTGAGAATATCGCCAATGTCCATTCCTGGATCGCCCGAGTGACCAGCATGAACACAAAGCCCCAAACCCAAAAAGCCACAAAGGTTGCCGGGCCAGCCCAGAATCCACTTCCAATCATCGGGCATATCTGACCAAGAGGAGATCCGGCAAACCATGCCAAAAACATGGCAGGAACACTCATGATGGCGAGAAATGCAAAAGCAGCCTCCCCTTTCATCGCGATGAGGTTCGCAACAATTGGAGCCACCGTGAATCGGGAATCCGGCATGTCCCGAATATCCACTCCGCGGAGATACACGACTTTAAGGCTCACAAAAGCAGCAACAGGGAAAACCAATTGCCAAAGGAACACGGCCACTCCACCCCAGAATCCGAACATTCCTATGAATCCCCAGCATCGGATCCAAACCACCAGAGCGGCGACGCCGATTACGATCGCCAGGATCCTGATAAACATGGATATGACGTTGCGGATGAGGCTTCCGTTACTCATTGCCTCGAGCATGTCGCGAACCGGTGTCGCACGGTCCACCTGCTCCATCACCTTCTTCACATCGACTCCACTGATCTTCTCTTCCGTATTATTCATGGGTATTGGGATAGGTTGGTATTGAATTCGTCAGGACGAAATAAAGTGCTCTTCTCATCAATAAACGGTGGATCAAACGTCCACGCAAACCCCTTCCGATCGAGGAAAGGTGTGAGATAATTGGGAGGGAAACACGAATCCAAGCTACACCGCTTCGGACAAATGGCAACCTCTATTGCCATTTTCATGCGTACAGACTACCGCACCATCCCCAAAACCGATTCAATCAACCACAAAACAAAGACCGTGCCTCCTCTTTGGAAACACGGCCTCACAAATTTCACCCCAATCGCAATCAGGAAACCGTGGCTGCAGTTTCTCTGCGAAACACCCGCTTGGCAGCGGCGACTGCGTAGTCGCGATTGAGCTGAGCGATCATGTCCAACTTGATTCCCTTAGGACAAACGGCCTCACACTCACCGAAATTCGTGCAGTTACCGAAACCTGCGGCGTCCATTGCCTCGACCATCGCGAGGGTGCGCCTGTCCTTTTCCGCCTTACCTTGGGGCAAGCTATTGAGCTGGGCGACCTTAGCGGCAGTGAACAGCATAGCGGACGCGTTCTTACAAGCCGCCACGCAAGCGCCACAACCAATGCAAGCCGCGGCATCCATCGCCCACTCGGCCACATCCTTCGACACCGGAATCGAGTTGGCGTCGGGCACAGCACCCGTATTCACGGATATGTATCCACCCGCCTGCTGAATGATGTCCAAAGCCGTGCGATCCACGACAAGGTCACGGATAACCGGCAACGGTTTAGCCCTCCACGGTTCAATCGTGATGGTTTGGCCATCCTTGAAATGCCGCATGTGCAACTGACAAACCGTATTCAGCTTTTCCTTGCCGTGCGGAATCCCGTTGATAACCAGTGAGCACATGCCACAAATCCCTTCGCGGCAATCGTGGTCAAAAGCAACCGGATCCACATTCTGCTCAACCAACTGTTCGTTGAGGATGTCGAGCATTTCCAAAAACGAGGTATCAGGCGAGATGTCCTTGATGTCATAGGCAACGAGCTTGCCTTCGGACTCTTTGTCTTTCTGCCTCCAGACTTTAAGTGTCAGATTCATGGTTATCGAAACAAATTCGTTGTTCAGGATTACTTGTAGGAGCGCACCGCAAGCTTGCAGTATTCAAACTCGAGGTTCTCGACGTGTTTAACCGGAGCCTTGCCCTGTCCCTGATATTCCCATACGGAGACATTGCAGAATTGCTCGTCGTCGCGTTTGGCTTCCCCATCCGGGGTCTGGCTCTCGACGCGGAAATGACCGCCGCAGGATTCCTTACGATCAAGAGCATCGCGGCAAAGCAATTCACCAAACTCGAGGAAGTCCGCGACACGCCCGGCACGTTCCAGTTCCTGATTCAACTCAGCCCCCACTCCTGTTACGTTGACGTTCTTCCAGAACTCCTCACGCAGCTGCGGGATCAAAGCGATTGCTTTCTTGAGGCCCTCCTCATTGCGCGCCATACCGGCGTATTCCCACATGATGTGACCCAGGTCCTTGTGGAAGCTGCGGGCACTCCGCTTGCCCTTCACCGAAAGGAGACGCTCCGTGCGGTCCTTGACCGACTTTTCGGCTTCACCAAAGGCCTTCATATCGGTCTTGGCTTTGCCTGCATTGGCCAATCCCAGATCACCCGCGAGGTAATCGCCAAGGGTATACGGGATCACGAAATACCCATCGGCCAGACCCTGCATCAGCGCGGAAGCGCCCAAACGGTTGGCTCCATGATCCGAGAAATTGCATTCCCCGAGGGCGAAACATCCGGGGATCGTGGTCATCAGCTTATAATCGACCCAAAGACCGCCCATCGTGTAGTGGAGCGCCGGATAAATTTGCATCGGAGTGCCGTATGCGTTGTCTCCGGTGATGCATTCATACATGTCGAACAAATTCCCGTAGCGCTCCGCGATTTTGGCTTTTCCGAGGCGGTTGATCGCATCAGAGAAGTCAAGAAAGACCCCGTTTCCGCCCTCATTGCTCGCGATACCGCGACCATCATCGCAAGCTTCCTTTGCGGAACGGCTCGAAATGTCGCGCGGGGCAAGGTTTCCGAAGCTCGGATACTTACGTTCCAAATAGTAATCGCGATCGGACTCTGCCACATCTGCGGGATTCATTTGTCCCTTGCGGATCTTTTCGGCGACTTCCTTCGACTTGGGCACCCAAACGCGACCGTCGTTACGAAGCGACTCGCTCATCAGGGTGAGCTTGCTCTGCTGATCACCATGCTGAGGGATACACGTCGGATGGATCTGCGTGTAACAAGGATTTGCGAAGCCTGCTCCACGAAGGTAGGTCCGGTAAGCAGCAGTCACGTTACACCCGGCCGCATTGGTCGAGAGGAAGTAAGCATTGGAATACCCGCCGGTTCCGAGCAGGACGGCATCCGCAGCCCAACGCTCGATCGCTCCGGTAACCATATTGCGCGTGATAATCCCAACGGCACGTCCTTCTTCCACCACCAGATCCAGCATCTCATGGCGGTTGTACATCTTGACGGTGCCTGCGGCGATCTGCCGGTTGAGTGCACTATAGGCACCCAACAACAACTGCTGACCGGTTTGGCCTCTCGCATAAAAAGTGCGGCTTACCTGCGCCCCCCCGAAGGAACGGTTGTCCAGCAGTCCGCCATATTCACGGGCAAAAGGAACCCCCTGCGCTACACATTGGTCAATGATAGCGTTTGAAACTTCGGCCAGACGGTGAACATTCGCTTCACGGGCGCGGAAATCGCCCCCCTTCACGGTGTCGAAAAACAAACGGTGGACGCTGTCGCCATCGTTCTTGTAATTCTTCGCGGCATTGATACCACCCTGCGCAGCGATACTGTGCGCCCGCCGCGGACTATCCTGATAGCAGAAGCAGCTGACGTTATAGCCCAACTCACCGAGGGATGCGGCCGCACTCGCACCGGCAAGCCCGGACCCGACCATGATGATGTTGTATTTACGGCGGTTGGCGGGATTCACCAGCTTAGCCGAGAATTTGTAGTTGTCCCACTTTTCGGAAATGTTTCCGGCGGGAATCTTCGCGTTTAAAGTAATCATAGAGTCGTCGCTTTTAGATTCTTTCGATTAGCCGGAGTTCAACCTCCGATGAGAATGCCCTGAACCTTTACCAACCCGAGCAACACTCCGGCCGGAATCGAGGCGTATCCGAGAAACACCACCCAACCGTAGGCGGCAGCCACCAAATCCAGAACCTTCCGTATTCCCGAGTTCCGCAAACCAAGGCTCTGAAACAGACTGCTGACACCATGGGAAAGGTGCTGACTCAGCAGAAACACCGCCAGAACATAGAATGCCGAAATCCACCAGACCTGAAAACCGGCGATGATCATCGTATGGACATCATGCCCAATCTTGTCCGCTCCGGTGGCGGTCTTCAGAGCCGCACCACCTTGGCTTTCGGGCTTCTTGAGCACGATCTCCGCGTGATATACATCACCGTTTGCCAACTTTATCGCCTCACCATACTCATGACCCGGAACATTCCGGACCGTGAAATGCGCGATATGAAATACGATGAAAAGGAAAAGGATCACTCCCGACACCCGCATGGTCCGCGACGCATAGCTCGCCTTGACCGTTGCCTTCACCTTGTAATCGTGCGGGCGGGCCTTCATATTCTCAAGCGTCAACACCACAGACACCCAGATGTGAACCACCACAGTGGTCAACATGACGAGACGGACCACCCAAAGCAATCCGTAGGGCAGATGCTGCAGCTTGTATGCATAAGCATTGATGTAGTAGGGGTCCAGAAACACCTGCAGATTCCCAGCCATGTGTCCCAGGACAAACAAGGCCAGAACCGCTCCGGAAGCGGCCATCAGGAATTTTTTCCCCAGAGAGGAGCTGAACAGTGCAATGAGTGGATTCATGAATCGCTTTTGTTGGCTGTATTAGCTGTGAAAATGGGCATGTTGGTTTTAATCGGGGCTATTTCAATGCATTCCGCCGGATCAACCCTACTATAAGGCATTCTTATATCTCCGCCCGCTGAGACTGATGCAAGCCCAAAAAGTCAGGGTTCCCTCAATTCGCCCTCGTATCACCTTTCGACACCCGTGGAATGCACCCGGAAATCCATGGGTTACGCTGGTAACAACCGATTATGCGCTTGTTTTCTGCTCACTCCCTGTGGTTAATGGGCGTTTGACTCCATTCCGGTTTCAACACACACAAAGCTGTCATCCACAAAGACACCGACTATCATGAAGGAAAACCCGGTCCACAAGAAGCAAGGCGCTGTGGCGTTTGATGAAGCCCGCAAGCTTCAACTCCTGAAGCTGATGCTCGAGAGCAGGCTTGGAGACGAGCGGGAAAAGAGCATGATCCGGCAGGGAAAAGGCTGGTTTCAAATCTCGAGTGCGGGACATGAAGCCCTTTCGGCGCTTGGTTTATTCCTCACCGATGAAGACTATACTGCGCCCTACTATCGGGACCGGGCTTTCATGTTGACCCGCGGGATATCCACGTTCGACATCGCCCTGAGTTTCCTCGCCAAACGCAGTTCATCCAGCGGAGGGCGCCAGCTTCCCGGGCACTACAGTTCGCGGAGCAAGAAAGTCTGGACCCATGCATCACCGGTCGGGGCACATCTCCTGCCCGCGTGCGGAATCGCCTGGGGTCTCAAGCTCGACAAACGCCAGGGCATCGTGGTGGCATCACTCGGCGAAGCAGCCGCGCGGCAAGGGGACTTCTTCGAAGCCATCTGTTTCGCAAAGGAAAAACAGCTTCCGATCCTTTTTGTTGTTGAGGACAACAAACTCGGCATCAGCACCCAGAATCGCAAGACCAACCCGTATGTCATGGGCGCGGTGAACACGAGCGATTGGATGGTTGTGGATGGCTCCGATGTGGAAGCCGTATTCAACGCATCCGCCAAATGCGTGCAAAAGCTCCGGCAAGGGAAAGGACCTGCCTTTCTGTGGCTAGACGTTGAACGCATCGAAAGCCACTCGATCGCGGATGACCAGCGACTCTACCGGAGCGAGATGGAACTATCCGGTCTTCCAAAGCGCGACCCCCTTCCGCTCTTCAAAGACAGACTGATTTCCGAAAAGCTCATCTCCGAAGCGGACTACGCGGCGTTGGAGCTCGAAATCAAAGAATATGTCCGCGGGGAGTATGCGAAGGCGGACCTGGAACCGGATCCCACACCCGAAGACACCACGCTGCATTTGTTCGAAGAGGCAACCACCCCCGCTGTCCCGCCTGTCGAACTCGGGGCCAAATCCCGCATGGTGGAGGCAATCAACCTCACACTGAAAGCCGCCATCGGGAATGATCCCGATTGCCTCGTTTACGGTCAGGATGTGGAAGACCCCAAAGGCGGCGTTTTCAAGCTGACAGCCGGACTCTCCAAGGAGTTTCCCGGGAATGTTTTCAACGCACCAGTCGCTGAGTCCACCATCGTCGGTCTGGCATGTGGGCTCGCCGCCTACGGCAAAAAGCCCATATTCGAAATCCAGTTCATCGACTTCATCACCCCGGCGTGGAATCAGCTCGTCAGCAACCTGGCCACCACCCGCTGGAGGAGCTTCGGCGACTGGGATTGCCCGGTAGTGATCTATGCGCCCTGCGGAGCCTACCTTCCCGGTGGCGCGATCTGGCACAGCCAAAGTAACGAATCGCAGTTTGCCTCCATACCGGGGCTGCAGGTTGTCATGCCATCGACCCCATCGGATTGCGCCAGCCTCATGTGGACAGCTATCCAATCCCGCGACCCGGTGCTGGTCCTCATCCCCAAGCATCTCATGTGGCTGGAGCAGCCTGTCGGACCATTGCAGGCACTGCCTCTCGGAAAATCCAGAACCATCCGCACCGGAAACGACCTCACCCTCGTGAGTTGGGGTAACTGTCTGGAGCTTGTGCAAAAATGCCTGGATGAAAGACCAGCCGCATCTGTCGAATTGATCGACCTGAGATCCATCATGCCGTGGGACTCCGAAACCATAAGCGCGTCGGTCTCAGCGACCGGCCGCCTCTTGGTCGTACAGGAAGATGTCCCCAATTGCAGCGTGGGACAAATGATCATCAGCGAACTGATGCAGGACCCAACCATCTGGGCCGCCCTTAAATCGCCACCGGCAGTCGTTGCGCGGGAAAATGTTCAAATCGGCCTCAACCCGGTCTACGAATACGCCGCCCTTCCAGACATCCGTCGGATCGGCCAAGCCATCGATATACAGCTGGCGACCACGCAACCCACCGCATTGATCCAGCCGCTGATTGCGCCGGCCTATTCAGCCCAGACCATTGCCACACCTGTTCCGGAAGCGGCGCCCAGCGCAGCACCGGCTATCTTCAAGATTCAGGTTCCTATACTTGGTGAGGGCATCCACAGCGCCCGCATCATCTCGCTTTCGAAGAAACCCGGGGATCCCGTCGTGTGCGATGATGCCCTCTGCGAACTCGAAACCGACAAAGCGGTATTCCCGGTCGAATCCCCAAAGAACGGCACTTTGGTTTCCTGGTTCGTCAAGCCGGACGATGAGGTAACCGTCGGGCAGGAAATCGCCGAAGTCCGCCTTCCGGCGGCATCCCCCGCGGCACCGGCGGCAGCATCCGCACCTATCGCGGTAAGAACTCCACAAGGCCCCGCTGAATCACCGCCCGAGACATCACTTGTAACCGCTCCCCGCAAGCTTCTGTCAAACCTCATCACCCGGGTGTTCCACTCCGAAGGCGAGCGGGAAAAGAAATCCGGGCTCTCCTCGGAGGTCATCCAGCAGATGCAGGGGATTGTCCCCGCCACGATCACCCTCAAGGCAAAATGGGACGCCATTCGCGAAGGCCGGAAACATGCCCAGAATCGCTGGGGATCGAAGGCACCCTCGCCTTCGGCGCTCATTGCATGGCTTACCTTGCAGGCCATGAAAAAGCATGAGATATTCACCTACACCGTCACCATGGACCGTGTGCAGAAGGATACCGGCAGCTTTGACCTCGGCGTCGCGGTATCGCTTCCCGACGATCAGTTGGCGACCGCAGTGGTGAAAGAAGCCAGCCGCCTGACATGGGAGGAATTCACCACGGATTTTGTCGCTGCTATCCAACGCGTCCGCCGCGGGCAACACGACTCGAAGATCCGCTGTCCGCTGGTCATTTCGACAATGGGTCCCTTCGACGTGCGTTCCGCGGTTCCGGTTGTTGTGCCGCCCGCCATGGCGACTCTCTTTGTGGGAAGCGCCCACTTTGAGCCCGTCAAATCCACCGAGCTGAAGGTTCAGGAAGTGGTCAACCTCACCCTGACCTTTGACCACCGGTGGATCAACGGGGTCGGGTCGGCCTCGTTCATGGCAGACGTGCGTAAAAACATCGAGACCTTCAAGCTCCCGGATTGAGGCACCCCGCCCTTCCCTACGCTCCTGTTTTCAGTTGACGCCTCTGACTCAAGCCGCGACCATTGTGGCATGGGATTGGCGCGTCACTATAAAGGGTATCATCTCGGCAAGTCGTTTTTCTCTTATCAAACCCGGATCAGGACACTGGCCCAACAGCGTGGATTCACGGTTAACACGCTCCATCCGGACCCCGGCGAGCCACTGACCGTTCTCACCCGACACAGTCCGAAAGATGTGCCTTCGCTCTACCTGTCGGCAGGCATCCATGGGAACGAGCCGTCCGGAGTGTTCGCGATCCATGACCTCCTACTGGAAGGGGCGCTGGATGAAGCCTTTCACTGGACGATTCTACCCTGCATCAATGTCGCGGGCATCCTGGCCGGAACAAGGGAACACCCGTCCGGAATCGACCTCAACCGCGATTTCCGGAAACCCGCGAGCCCGATCATCCGGGCGCTGTGCGAATACATCGATTCAGCGACTCAACCCTTCGACATGGCGATGCACCTGCACGAGGATTGGGAACCCGATGGTTTCTATCTCTACGAACTCGATAGACGGCAGGACGCGAAATCCATCGGCGACACTGTGGTCGATGAGGTTGGGAAACACCATCCCATCGCGGAAGCAACCACAATTGACGGGCATGCTGCCGAAAACGGGATTATCCGCCCGGTCATCGATCCCCAGACGATGGAAGTCGGATGGCCGGAAGCGATTTTTCTCACGCAGGGACGTTGCAAGATCAACCTCACATTCGAAACACCATCAAGGATGCCCATAAGCGAACGCATTCAGATGCAGTCCTGCGCGGTAAAGGCGGCTCTGCATGCGTTGCGCAACGCTTAGGTCCAAAATCCTTACAGCAGGATATTCCGCTTCCCGGTAACGCCCACAAGATCCTTCACCGGCATACCACCCTTCTCGATCATAAGGTTCTCAACCTGCTCGCACCGGATCGATAACTCGGCCGTCCGCTCAAAACTCCGGACTGCTCCAGCCGCAAGATTCCCCGAAAACAGAATCGAATTATCGTCGGTGCGGGACACATGAACAAAAACCGGTGCTATCGCGGTGATGGTGATGATATTGTCCGGCAAATCCTGAACCCTCGCCCCGGTATCATTTGCCACAGAGTTGTCAGCCATATTACCGGCATCTGTAACCGAGCCTTCGGTTCCAAAGAAAAACAAGCGGACCAACAAAATCCCAACAAAAAGAATCGCCAATGCGCCACCAGCGACCATCGGAACCATCCATGGGGACCGCCCGTCCTCTCCATCCAATGAACCGAAGCCATCGACAGTCGCAGCGCCTCCCTTCCCTTCGGGTTCTTCAACAGCACTGTTCAACGAAAAAGTGCCGAGAGCCTCACGGTCCGGATCCCCATCCTCATCTCTCCGATCCTTCATCTGCATGCGGTTGTAGGCATCGGTGATCCGGTCCGGATCCAGCTTGAGATACTTCGAATAGAGCCGCAAGAAGCCCCGCACGTAGACCGTGTCCAGCGGGATATCAAACGAATTGTCTTCCAATTTGGCCAAATACTCGGCGCGGACTTTGGTAGCTTCCGCGGCTTCCTTGATAGAAAAGCCCAAACGGCTCCGTGCATCCTTGAGTTCCTGTCCAATGTTTATCATTCAGATCATGGCATAAGCGATTCTCCCGAAACTGTCTAATGCAAAAACACGCCAGTACGCGACTCATCCCCGTGCGGAATGCGCTTTGTCGGGAAATCCTCGCTTTGAGCATTGCCCACTTGAGCAAAGCCATCATGATAGTATTCTCAAATTGATCGGAATGAGCCAACTACTCCACAAACCAGTTGCACGGATCATGCGGATCCCGTGGATTCTCATGATGGTGGCAAGTCTGTCCGGGTTTTCGCGAATTGCCTCGGCTCTCGAAATCGAGGACACGCTCCAGGCTTTCGGAGATAGCTACAAGGAAATCACTGAGGTTCCGGGTCGACCCTGGATCGAAAAGCAGCACGTCTACGAGAATGCCCGATGGGTGATCACCTGTTCCTTTGTCGGCTCCCGCTGCCTCTGGGTTGAATACTACAACAAGGAACCCAATCTGACCGACGAACAGGTCATCGATGAAGTACGCCGCCTCATGCCCGATCAGGACTGGAAACCCCAGCTTCACGGCGTCCGCGTCAGGTGGTGGTTCAACGAAAACGGAGACCGGATCACCCACCGCTCCACCGGATTTTCGCTTCACACAAACGCCTACATCGAAAACGTGCTTTCCCGCAGGGAGGAATGGGTATTCTAGCCAACCTCCGGCATGCCTCCATTATCCTTTGGCGGCCATTCCCTGCGCGTATTGACTTCCTTTAACAATCGAAACACCTCCGAAAAAACCATGCCCATCGAAATCGACGGACACATTATTTCCGATGCCGAAATCCGGTTCGAAATCGAGCAACTCATTCGCGATCACCGGATCGCTCCGGGTGTGCTCGCAAATGATCGCAACAAACTCAGGTTGCAGGATTTGGCGAAAAACAACGTCATCGACACCCATCTCCTTTTTCTGGAAGCGAGGAAACAGAAGCTCTCTCTTTCGCAAGAGGAGGAACCGGATGCTTCCATGGGAGAGGAAGATCGCGCGCTCCTGCACAAACACCGTCTGGTGGCAAAGTTCATGGATCGCATCCGCGATGAGATCCGGGAACCCAAGGATCGCCATGTCAAAGGATACTACAAGGATCACCCCGAGGCTTTCGTGCTGGAAGACAAAATCCGCGTTCAACAAATCGTGAAGACCATCCAGCGCAAAGGCGACAGCGCACGAGTCCGTGAAGAGACGGACAAGATCCGTGCGACGATTCTCAAAGGGAAGACTTTTGACTACATTGCGCGGCAAAAGAGCGACATGCCCAATAGCATCGACATGGGCTGGGTGAAAAGGGGTGAAACGCAAAAAGAGCTCGAAGACATCCTCTTTGCACTGAATGAGGGTGATATCAGCGAACCTGTTCCGACCCAGCACGGGTGGACCCTCTACCGGATCGCAGAAAAACAGCTGCCCCGCACACTTTCCCTCGAAGAAGCGGAAGCATCCATCCGGGAGGCAATAAAGGAAGAAGCCTTCTCGGAACGGATCCTGGAGATAACCAAGGCCCGCAGAAAAAAGGCGACCATCCGGGAAACCGCATGATCGCCTGATCCGGATGCCCACGAGGGGCATCCCGCTGTTGTGTCAAATCCTGAAGCCTATTCGGAAACCGTGCGCGCTTCGATGCGTTTGAGGAAGGGAACCACAGAGTAGTCGCGGCCCAGGAACGCACGGACCGATTCATTCACATCCCGGGAATTTCCTCTGGAAAAGATTTCCCTGCGCAACTGGGCACCCAAGTCCTTGTCGAGGAATCCACCCGGTGAAACCCGGAAGGACTCCGCCAGATCCGCCGCGATCACATCTGCCCATGCGTATCCGTAGTATCCGGCATCGTAGCCGGCCAAGTGCCCGAAGTTTGCAATCATCGCGGAGCCGGATGGTGCAGCGAAATAAACCTCCTTCATAATGTCGTTGGTCATCTCCACCATATTGCGCTGGACGTAAGCCATATTCTGGTGGTGGTGCAGCTCCATGTCGATCAGGGCATAAGACATCTGGCCACGGTAATCCAGCCCGATCAAAGCGTTTTCAGCCATATCCAGTTTGTCGATCAAGTCCTGCGGGATCTTCTTGTCGCGATCCTGCCAATCCCCGGCAAAAAGGTCGAGCACATGCTTGTCGGTCAACCAATACTCAAGCACCTGGGATGGGGTTTCCACAAAATCCTGAGGAACCTGTGTTCCCGCAAACCGGGCATACTTCGCTTCGGTCAGAATGGAATGCATGCAGTGCCCGAACTCGTGGAACAAGGTATTGACCTCATCAAACGAAAGCAGGGACGGGCTCTCTTCTCCCGGAGGAGGAAAATTGCAAATCAGTCCAACCGTCGGCCGCTGATAGGTGTCTTCCGAAATACGGGCTCCCGGCACAATCGTGAACTGCGCGAAGTGGTTGTATTTCCCCTCGCGCGGGAACATGTCGAGGTAGAACAAGCCCAATGGCTGACGGGTTTTGTTGTCGGAGACCACATACAGTGCCACATCGTCATACCACGGATCAGGATTCTCAATCTCCTGAATCTCCAATCCAAACACGATCCCATAAACCTCGAAAAGCCCCTCCAGGGTGGGTTGCAATGGAAAATACCGGCGCATCTCCTCACGATCGATCGCGAACGCATCCTTGATGTACTGGTTCTTGTAGTAGCTCAGGTCCCACATGTGAAGCACAGCCGCATCGTCGCCCGTCTCCTTGACCTTAAGCTGACGCAGGTGCTCGACATCCTGCTTGAATCGCGGCTCCAATCCCGAAACCATGTCCGTAAGAAACGTCTTCACGCGATTCCCGTTGCCGGCCATACGCTTCTCGGTCTGGTAGTCCGCCCATGTCTTGTAACCGAGTTTCCGCGCAATGTCGAAACGCAACTGCACCATCTTCGCGAGAATCGGCAGGTTTTCATCCTTTGCCTGCTTGAAACGCGCATCCATGAGCCGCCGACGCGTCTCAGCCTGTTTGGCGGTCCGCATAACCGTCTGATACTGAGGTGCAACACCCGGACGGATGTCGTAGGTGCCGTAGGCGTTCATCAAATCCTTTTGCTTCAAAAAGCCCTCCGGCACCCCTTCCAGTTCCTTCAGGGTAAACACAATCACATCATCCGCCTCATTGATGTTACGGCTGAAATCAGTTGTCAGAGACGCCAACTCTTTGTTCATACGCTCCAGCTGCTTGCGATCATCCTCGCTCAGATCGTAACCCAAGCGCTTGTAGTCGAGCATCACATCCTGGATCAGCCGGAGATCCTCCCCCTCGAATTTCGGGCGGCGATCGACGAAATTCCGCAGGTTCTCGTAGATATCGTAGCGATACGCGAAAGCAATTAACGCATCATCAAACCGCTTCATCGCCTCGGTCGCGGCATCCCGCACTGCCACGTCCGGCGAGGTGTTTTTCACCACATTGATCGGCAAGGCACGCGCATACGCCTGATGCTCGGCGCGGTCCAGCGCCCCAAAGGTGGTTTCAAAGGTCAGATTCTCCAGTTCCAGAGCGGCAATCCCGTCTCCGGCAGCCTGAAGGCTTTGAATGATCGATGTCATCTCGGCCTCGATCGCCTCGCGGGTATCCGGAAAAGACGGAGCCGTAAGCTTTACACCAAAACCTTGCGCCTTCTCCTGAAAGCTCTCCAGAGTCGGCATTTCGTACCGGCTCGCATAGGCGGACGACAGCATCAGACCGGCGGCAACCGCCCCGACCGTTTTCAACAGCATGCGAATATTTTGATTCATATTAAATAGATGAACTCGGTTCTTGGAAAGGTCCGGATCCGGACGAATCCGTCAAGCGACCCTTCGACTTTTTGGATGGGAATCATAACTTGAAAGCGTATTCCCTATGGACCCCATACGCCGGACGAGGTTCAAAATACGGCAAGCCAATCCATGTCCTTTCCATCATGGAGAGCATGCGCTTCCCCAACCATGAGTCAATCCACAGCTCCACGAAATCCATGATTCCGGCCAATATCCGGGTCATCCGCATCATTTGACAAATTTCCGGTTGACACCGCCACCATCATCCTCCACTTATCAGCATTTTCCTTTTATGGCCAACGTCAAATCAGCTATCAAATCCATCCGCAAGACCGAGAAGCTCACTGTCCGGAACAAGGCAGTGCGTTCCGAGCTGAAGACTCTTGTCAAAAGCTTCAGGACAGCCAAGGCGGGAGACAATGCCGAAACCACCAAAGATGCGGCACGCAAGCTTGTGTCTGCGATGGACAAAGCCGCCAAGCGCAACATTGTTCATGCCAACGTCGCCAGCCGCCATAAGGCTGCATGCAACGCTTACCTTTGACCGTTTCTGAACCCCGACAGAGCATTTGCCGGGCATAGATTTTCTAAAGTCTCCGTGTGCGCCAATCCGCAACGGAGGCTTTTTTATTTTACCTGAGTCGCAATGGAAGAACACCGCATCGGGATACCCGGCAGCCTCCTCGGATCTGAACAAGGAATAAGAATTCCCATCGGCCATATCGCGGATGGATTGATTGTGTTGGACAAACCCTTGGGCATCGGATCACGGCCCGACCCGTGGTATCCCGACGTCCCGGATCTTGAGCGCTGCATCAACTTTCAGGCGGAACAAGGCAAACCCGAGCTCGCCCACCACCGCATCAGCAGCCTCAACGCGCTCTGTCCGGTCGAACCCGAGGTTTCGGGACTCGTGCTCTGCATCACCGACCGCGAAACCGGCATCCATTGGAAAAACCTGTGGGGATCCCAGATTTTCACCAGTCACCACCTCCTCCTTTGCGAACCTGACGCCTCGTTCGAACCCCGCACATGCGAGCTTCCGCTCGCCCGGCACTTCAACCTGCGCAAAATGGTCGTCAGCCACACCACCGGCAAGAAGACCCAAACCCTTTTCACTCCGCTCATTCAATCCTCAAAAGCAAGCATCTGGCTCGTCTCCAGCTGCTATTCCCGGCTCCACCAGGTTCGCATCCACGCAATGGAAATCGGACTCCGCCTCTTCGGAGATCCCATTTACGCCCCCGAACCACTGGAGGAATCTCGGTTCAAGCGCCCCGGCAAAACCGCACATCCCGCCAAGATCGAAGAACCAGTGCTACCAACATTGAAATGGCAGCACCTCTATGCCTATTCGGCCGATCCTGCAACCGGTCTTGACCTCAACCCCTTCCGGGCGCCCCTTTCCAGAGCACTCTCCCGCATGATCCGCAACCGGCTCGAAATCGACCCCGACGCCCTGATCCAATCCGCCGAACAAGCCATCCGGCAATATCCCGCTTCCTGACTCCAGCGAGCAGTCCCCGCTAGCGGCAAATCGAGGCGGGTTTACCGAGCCGCCCCTTTCCATGGAAGGGCGAACAGTCCCCGGTGAGCCGCTTCTTTCCCCCATGCCCAAACGTATCCCACCTTCGAAAAGCTCTCAGGGATAGAATACGTCCACACACAATCCTCGTCTGAGAACGATCCTTTTCGAATCGTTTGTCTGGAGCCGGAAAAACCGCATACCTGACTTTCGGGAAGAGAGTCCAAGTCCCGCTTAGGTCACTGCTTTGACTTTGGGGATGGGTTGGCGTCTTTCGGGATGGGTTTCTTGTTCCCCCATTCCACCCCGAGTTCATTCAGGAGACGGATATGCTCGCTCAGCAGCAAGCCTTTGCGCCCTCTGAGCTTTTGCTGACGCAGATACTCCGATGTTTCAGCATACTGGGGCTCATGCTTCGTAAAATGCAGGTGCCCCTTCTCCCTTTTGTAGGCTGCGAGCTTCTCGTATTGAGCCATCCAAGCCGGGGTAGGCTGCTCGAAAACAGCAAACACAAATCCGGCTTCATCCAAGGCCCGACGACGCTCTTCCGACAGGCGGTTCATGCGGTGAAGCTTCCGGATGTGAGCAACGAAATTCACCAGCTTCAGTTCATGATAGGATTCTGGCACATTCCCGTGGCCGTGGGTCTCGCGAAAGGCCTTGTAGCGTTCGAGTCCTTGATCCAAATACGAAAACTCATCCCGCATGAGCCGACACTTGGACACCATTTCGGAACTGTATCCAATGGCCTCGAGCTGTTTGAGCTGAACGGGTGTCAGCAGCCGCGCTTTGTCATCATACTGCTGAATATGAAGCCAATCATATATGCTTTGCGGCAAGGGAAGTCCATCGGGTGGAAACGCCTTCAAGCCCTTGTTCCTGAGGTAAGCCTGGACTTCATGGTATCGATTGAGCCATCCCGGCCGCGCACGCTTCCTGACATATTTGTCGCGCCGGATCGGAAGCGTGAAAATTTCCGGATGGATGCGCAACAAGGACTCCTCCCGCTCCTTCGACAGCTTTCCAAAGGATAGCTTTTGGCGCTGCTTCCCGAGCCATGTCGCCAGGATCCGCTCCTCATCCACGCGCTGGTGGAAAAGCAGCTCGCCGGTGCGCGAGAAGTGCTCACCAAGCATTCGGCACAGTTCCTCCCACGAGAGAAGCCCTTCATGCATCTGAACGCCGACCCGCCGGGGCCGACCCAGAAAATCGGTGGTCTCAACCGGGGCACGCCATGTCCAATCAAATCCCGCACGTTTGAGAATCGTGATCTGCCACGGCTGGAGCTTTCGCCGCTCATACTGGCTTGCCATGCGCGTGAGCCATTTGCACAGTCTCTCATCTTTCACATCTCTTGCCGAAAACCGTACCACTCTTTCTCCGAGCTCATCCTTGATGCGTTCACAGTTCCCCATGAATGACACGAGGCTCTTGGAATTCAATAGACTGGGAGAAAAGACCAACCCTTCGGTCAGTCCGTAGCGATCGTTCTCCGGATTGAAAGGAACCGGGGCCTCTCGGGCAGTCCGTAAAGACGAATACCGCCACATCCAATCAAACCCCGCCCGATTGAGGATATCCACCTGCCACGGGCGAAGACGGGACTGCTCGTTACGGATTGCCAGACGGGTGATCCAACCACGCAGTTTCAGATCGTTGACATCCCTCGCCGAAAACCGCTCCACTCCCGGTCCAAAGCCATCCTTGATACGCTCGATATTGGACATGAAATTCATGAATCGTTTGGAAGCCGTCAGGTTTGCGGTAACCTTCAATCCTTCCTTTAGCCCGTAACGATCGTATGAAATACCGGTCGCCTTCGATGGTTTATGGGACGGATGCGCTTCGGAAGCCGCCGCTGGCACACGCTTCCGGGTCCCGTTCCGGGTCCCGAGGGCATCGCCGACATAGGCCTCGACCTCCTTGCGGTGTTCCTCATTGAGTGCGAACGAGCCACTCGGCTGAAGTTTCACGTTTTTCTTCTTTGGAGGACGTGCCAGCTTGCCTTTCCGACTCTTCTTATTCTTGCCCATAGGAATTTTGAATCCACACCATGACACACAATACCCCGCTATTCAACGATAGACTCAACCGACACCCATGCTCAAATTCGCAAAATTTGTGCTTTACCCCGGATGCCGATTCCGTTTTCATCCAACCTTTTCGCTAATCAGTTTCAATACATTCTAGACAACATGGGCAATCTGAAGAAGAAGAGGCGTCTCAAGATGAATCAGCACAAGCGCCGCAAGCGCATGCGTGCAAACCGCCATAAGAAGCGCTAGTATTTGCTGTTCGCGCTGAAT